>JAHJFT010000114.1 GCA_018824325.1 Patescibacteria group bacterium | reverse complement strand
TGCAAATATTCTTATGGTGAGCGCAATGGGCCAGCAGGCAATGATGGTGGAGGCGATCCAGGCAGGAGCCAAAGGATTTGTCCTAAAACCATTTAAGGCAGAGGTATTATTAGAGGAGGTTAAACGAATCGTTGGGAAATAAATAGAAATACATTGAAATATGTAGAAATAAATTGTCATGAAGGATTATATACAATTAAAGGATTTAGAGGTTTATAGAATATCTCGAGAGTTGTCTCTAATTGCTTGGGATATATATGAAGGCTTGGATTGGAGAGATAAAAAGATTATGGGAGATCAATTTGTAGAATCTACTGATTCTGTCGGCGCCAATATTGCAGAAGGATATAAAAGGTATCATTACTTAGATAGGATAAAGTTCTATTATAACAGCAGATCTTCTTTGTCCGAAAGCTGTGATCATTGGTTAGAGTTGCTTTATGAGAGAAAGAAAATAGCAAAGACAGGATTTGAGAAAATAAAAGCACTTGAGACGAAACTATCAATTAAATTGGCTAATTTCATAGCTACAACCTATAAAGCAAAAAGCCGAGAGTTGTAAACAATGTATTTCAATTTATATCCATTTATTTCAATGCATATTTATATGTTTTAATAGAAAAGGTTAAACATGTCTAACAAGATCCGCGTAATAGTAGCTGACGATAGTGCTTTTATGCGCAAAAAAATCAGCGAGATATTAAGTAGTGATAACGATATAGAGGTGGTTGCAAGGGTCAGGAATGGCAAAGAGGCGATAGGGGCCATTCACAGCCTTAAACCAGACGTTGTAACCCTAGATGTGCAAATGCCTGTTATGGATGGCATAGACTCTCTAGGCTACATAATGAGCGAAATTCCTACCCCATGTATTATGATCAGCGCATTTACAAAAGAAGGCGCAAAGGAGACCATACGCGCCCTTGAATTCGGAGCAGTAGATTTTGTTACGAAACCAGGCGGGGTAATCTCTTCAGATATAGAAAAGGTTGGAAAAGAAATAATTGAAAAGGTTAAACTTGCGGTAAAGGTGCCTATTGAAAAGTTAAAGTTTATATTTGCAGAAAAGGCAGCGGAAAAAGAGGAGATTTTTAAAAAGCCGCCCTCTATGTCCAAGGTTTTTACTATTGCTTCTTCTACGGGTGGACCGCGAGCCTTGGCAAATCTTTTGCCAGCATTAAGCGGAGATTTGAAAGCGGCAGTTCTTGTAGTGCAGCATATGCCAGAGGGTTTTACAAATAGTTTGGCTGAAAGACTTAATTGGCAGTCTAAAATCAGTGTGGTTGAAGCAGAAGACGGCCTGCCTATTAAGCCTGCTCAAGTCATAATCGCTAAAGGCGGACTGCATATGGAGGTGTCAGAAAAGGAGCCTTCTTGCGTAGTCTTGAATAACAAGCCGTCTAGGTTAGGCGTCAGGCCAAGCGCTAATATATTGATGGAATCCGCAGCCAAGGCCTTTAAAGAATATACTGTCGGGGTTATTTTAACTGGCATGGGTTCAGATGGAACGCTTGGCGCGCAGGCTATAAAATCTGCTGGCGGCGTAGTTTTGGCAGAAGACGAGTCTTCCTGTGTTATCTATGGTATGCCAAAGTCAGTAATAGAGGCAGGCTTGGCTGATAAGGTTGTTCCATTGCATTTGATGGCGAGGGAGATGGAGCGTATAGTTTGGAGTTAGGAGTTCGGAGGTCAGGATGGCCATGTCAGAACAAGATCAATACAAAAAACTATTTATACAGGAATCCGATGAGCTCCTGCAGGATATGAATAAAAACCTCCTTATATTAGAAAAGGAGCCAGAGAATACAGATTCATTAAATGCTATCTTTAGATCAGCCCATACCTTAAAGGGTATGTGCGCCAGCATGGGATATACAAAAATAGTGGAATTGGCACACAAGATGGAGAACGTCTTAGAACAATTACGCAGAAGCGCCATTGATATATCAGACAAAGTAGTGGATTTACTTTTTAAGTCATTCGACAGTCTTGAATCAATGGTAGGCGCGGTGCAGGAAGATAGGCAGTTTTCAGGAGATATCCAGCCGCTTTTAATTTCATTAGATAATATTATGATAAAGACGCCGCAGATAAAAGAAGAAAAGATTACAGACGGCCTCAGTTTAAATGTATTTGAAAAGAATACTTTAGCCCGTGTAAAAAAAGAAGGATATTCTTGCTATCATATCAAGGTGACTTTGGATAAAAATTGCGTCCTTAAGAGCGTGCGGGCGTTTATGGTATTTAGAAATCTCCATACCATCGGCGAGGTGGTAAAATCAATACCTGCCGTGCGGGATCTCGAGGAGGAAAAGTTTGAACAGGGCTTTGATTGTATATTTATAACTAGGGAGGAAAAAGGGAATGTTAAAAGAAAGGTCCTTGAAGTATTAGATATCGAGAATGTAGAAGTAAAGGAGATGCCGATTCAGAGTTCGTGGGAGAAAGAAAGGCCTGAAAAACCTTTTATTACAGATCATGCAGAAGATGCGCCTTTGAGTTCAGGAGAACACATGCGCAGGATACGGAGTGTGCGCGTTGATATTAATCGCCTGGATAAATTGATGAACCTTGTAGAAGAATTAGCCATTAGTAAATTACGCCTTACAGAAATTAGCTCAGAATCGGAGAGCATTGATTTAAAGGGTATTATAGAAGAATTTAGCCGCCTGACAGATGAATTGCAGACAGAGGTTATGCAGGCAAGGCTAGTGCCTGTAAGCCAGGTATTCGACCGTTTTCCAAGGCTTGTGCGTGACCTGGCCAGGAAAGAAAATAAACAAGTAAAGTTTGAGATAGTTGGAGGCGATATAGAACTGGACCGCACTATTTTGGATGAGATCGGAGATCCCCTGATTCATTTATTAAGGAATGCTATAGACCATGGTATTGAAGCGCCTGATGAACGTAAAAAGAAAGGCAAACCTGAAGAAGGCAGTATTATACTTTCAGCAAAAAGAGAAAGAGGGCATGTATTTATAGATGTGAAAGATGATGGAAAGGGAATTGATATAGGCCAGATAAAAAAAATAGCTCTAAAGCGCAAAATGATAACAGAAGAAGAGATCAGCTCAATGAGCAATGAAGAGATTCTCTTTCTTGCCGCGCGCCCGGGTATTAGCACAAAAAAGGAAGTAACAGACCTTTCTGGCCGCGGTGTTGGCCTGGATGCGGCGAGGGAAAAGACAAAGTGTCTGGGAGGAGGTATCTCTATTGAATCCGAGGCTGATAAAGGATGCAGGATTATCCTGCGGCTTCCTTTAACTACTGTAGTATTGCAGGCGCTTTTAGTTAAGGTTTTAGATAGGGTCTTTGCAATACCTATGTCTAGTATTGTGGAAATTATTGTTATTAGAGAATCAGACATAAAAAAAGTAGAGCGCCAGGAGACAATTTTACATCGTGACAGAGTTATACCGGTTGCTCGTTTAGAAAAACTGTTTTCTCGTACAGCGTACAGCGTACAGCGTACAGCGAAAGAAGAGGGTGCCTTTGAGGAAAAACGCAATACGCACGACGCAGTACGCCGTATGAGTAAGTTGAACATAGTAATAGTCGAATTCAGTACCAAGCAATTTGGTATTGTTGTTGAAGGGCTGATTGGCCAGCAGGATATTGTTATTAAGCAGTTAACAAAGGAACTTAAGGGGATTAGGGGGTTTGCCGGCGCTACTATACTGGGCGACGGGAGCGTTGCATTGGTGCTTGATGTGGCAACGTTAGTGTAGTTCGGAGTTTGGAGTTCGGAGTTTGGAGTTCGGAGCCTGGAGTTCGGAGCTTGGAGTGCTTCTCCTGACTCCAGCGAGCGAAGCGAGCGGACTCCTAACTCCTAACTACCGACTTCCGACTAAAACAAGGAGGAACAAAATGGCGCGGATATTGATTTGTGATGATGCTGCTTTTATGCGGATGACGATAAGAGAGACCCTTGAGAATGCAGGACACGAGATTATAGGTGAAGCAGAGGACGGAAATAGTGCTATAGAGATATATAAGAAATCTAAACCTGATTTAGTCACGATGGACATCTTAATGAAAACCTCTGGCGTTGAGGCGGTTAAGAAATTAAAAGATTTAGATCCTAATGCCAAGATAGTTATGGTGAGTATCCTTGATGAGCAAGAGGCAGAGGTGATTGAGGCGGTCCGTTCAGGCGCAGAAGGGATTGTTACTAAACCTATTAAACGCGAGATGCTTACAGCAGAAGTGAATAGGGTGTTGAGGAAGGGGAAATGACATGACGATGACAGATATGCAGAAAAGCGCTTTATTGGAAGCAGGAAATATTGGCTCGGGCCATGCCGCTATTGTGCTTTCACAGCTTATGGATAGAAAAATCATGATTGATATACCTTCTATCGAGGTCTTTGAGCTGTCGCAATTGGGCAAGATTTTAGGATCCCAAGGCAAGATTTTTGTACAGGTGAGCCTAGAGGTTTTAGGAGGCGTAAGGGGGGTAATGATATTTGTTATTGAAGAAGGCCTCGCAATTGCATTATGTGATATTATAATGGGCCAAGAAAAAGGCGCAACCAAGAGGCTAGGCGAACTAGAAGAATCAGCTATTAAAGAAGTGGGTAGTATCATTAGCGCCTCTTATTTAAATGCAGTCAATAAGATGACAGCTATAGCCCTAGTGATATCTATACCTCATTATAATATCGGAAAGATAGAATTTTTAAAAAACGTCTTGGTGGAGAAAGGTATAAAGATGAAGGATACACAGGAGTGTCTGTGTATTGAGACTGAACTTATAGATAATCTAACTAATATCAGGAGTTTTTTAATCTTTATACCTTTTGATGATGCCATTGACAAGATTATAAAGGCGCTGGGAGTTTAATAGTTGGGAGTTGGGAGTTTGGAGTTGGGAGTTAGGAGTCAAGAGTCAGGAGTTTGGAGTTGGGAGAAAAAAGAGAAAAGTTTAATTTTGAGAATTTGAGTGTTTACCAAAAGTCTTTGCTGTATATAGATTTTGTGTATAAAGCAACAGCCAAGTTTCCTAACGAAGAAAGATTTGGTTTGGCAAGTCAGTTTCGGAGAGCTGTACAGTCGATAGCTTTGAATATTGGAGAAGGCAGTGGAGGTAGTAACGCTGAATTTAAGCAGTTTATTAGAATTTCAAGAAGATCTGTTAGAGAATGTATTGTTTGCACAACAATAGCTAAAATGAAAAGATATATAACAGAAGAACAAGAGAATAAATCGAGAGATATGTGTTTGGAATTGTCAAAAATGTTGAGCGGTTTACTAAGTTCATTAAAGCGACTTCAAACACCGAGCTCCAAACTCCTAACTCCAAACTAAACGGAGGAACGATATGCAGAATAAATTGAAGCAGGAGCAAATTGATGCGCTAAAGGAAATAGTTAGTATTGGCGCGGGCAATGCAGCTACAGCCTTATCTCAGATGTTAAAGAGGAAAACAAATATCCTGGTTCCTAAAGTAACCCTAGCGCCTATTGATAAGGTGGCTTTAGTATTTGGCGGCGCAGAATTACTTGTAACAGCAGTGTATTTACAAGTCCTGGGGGATGTATCAGGGGTAATACTATTCTCTTTCCATAAAGATGATGCAACTAGGTTTGCGGATCTATTATTGGGCCAGTCTCTGGGCAAGACAAAGGTTTTAAATGAGATAGCTCGGTCAGCCCTGAAAGAGGCAAGTACAATACTTACAGGGGCATATCTAAGCGCATTGGCAAAGCTTTTAAATATGAGACTACTAATCTCTTCGCCTGCGCTTGCGCAAGATATGGCAGGCGCAATAGTAAATAATATCCTCGCTGAAACCAGCAAGGAGGGAGATTATAGTATAGTAATAGATTCAGAGTTTGAGATTGTTGATCAGAAGGTCATGGCCTATTTCTTTTTTATTCCAGACAAAGAGTCACTGGATAAGATATTAAAGGCCATGAACGTCGGTTGAACTTTGGGGCGGGACATGCGTAGCGAAGGAAAACCCGATAAAAAAATTATTAAAGAGATAGATATCCTAAAGCGGCAGATAAGAGAGCTCCATGGGCTTAAATCAGAGCTGGAAAAGTCAAAGCAAGGCTTAAAGAGATACGAAGAGAAAACAGATGACCTGAATACTGGTTTTAGAGAGTTAAGCAACCTGCTTCAGGAAAAAGACCAGAGGCTTTTAGATAACAAAGACAAGCTCAGTGAAGTCAATAAAGAACTTTTGGAGTCCAGGGACGAACTCGAGGCGACTTTAAATCAACTTGAGGCGCAGAGACAGCTTCTTTTATTTGAGAAGAACAGGCTCCAGACAGTTATACAACATATGGGAGAAGGGGTCTTGGTTATAGATAGCGAAAAAAATATTGAATCAATGAATGAAAGGGCAAAGGAGATCCTTGGCTTTGAAGGAGAAAGGGATATGCCCATCGGTTATAAAATGTCCTTTATCCTGAAATTATGGAAGGAATTGCATGAGTCGAGAAAAGATATCGTAAAGAAAGAATTACATATCCATACGCCCCGAGAAGCAGTATTAATGATAACATTGGCATGTTTACCGAAAAAAGAGTGCTCGGAGGGCTTTGTGGTTGTTATAAGGGACATTACCTTCGAGAAAAGGGTTGAGAAGATGAAGTCTGATTTTGTGGCTAATGTTTCACACGAGATACGCTCTCCCATGGCGCCTATGAAAGAAACCCTTAGCCTTGTTTTAGATGGAACCGCGGGCCCTATCACTGAAAAGCAAAAGGAAGTTTTAACAATTTTAAATGATAATTTGGAGAGGTTGTTGAGATTAGTGAACGATCTTTTGGATCTGTCAAGGATAGAGGCAGGTAAGATCGAGTTAAGGAGAGAGCGGGTGGACATGGCTTCACTTGTGAAATGTACAGTAGAATCCATCAATGTTTATGCGAACAGAAAAAAAATAGACATGTCTATTGAAGCAGGGCAGGGCCTGCCGAAAGTAAGCTGTGATAAAGACCGCATTACTCAGGTCATAATAAATTTAGTAATGAATGCAGTAAAGTTTACGCCTGAGGGAGGGAAGGTGAGCGTGCAGTGTACGATGGACGAGGGACGAGGGATGGAGGACGAGGGACGAGGGATGAGGGATGAGGGACGAGGGATGAAGGACGAGGGACGAGGGATGAGGGATGAAAGGTCAAGTAAAGATCGTACCTCGTTTATACGTATCAACGTGGCTGACACAGGGCCGGGAATGACAAAGGAAGATACAGAGGCCTTATTCGAGAGATTTAAGCGGCTGACAGGCCCTGCAACGGTCAAAGGCACGGGACTGGGCCTATCTATTGCAAAGGCGATTATTGAAATACACAAAGGAAAGATCTGGGTTGAGTCAGAGCCAGGAAAGGGCTCGGTGTTTTGCTTCACACTGCCGGTGAAATGAGGGACGAGAGATGAGGGACGAGAGATGAGGGACGAGGGATGAGGGACGAGGGATGAGGGACGAGGGATGAGGGACGAGAGATGAGGGACGAGGGATGAGGGACGAGAGATGAGGGACGAGGGATGGGAAGAATAAGTAGTGTAAGAGATTTGGAGGTTTATAATCTTGCATTTGAAACTGCGATGGAGATATTTGAGATATCAAAGAGTTTCCCTAAAGAAGAAAGATATTCTTTAACTGATCAAATACGGCGGTCTTCTAGATCGGTTTGCGCTAATCTTGCAGAGAGTTGGCGTAAACGTAGATATAAAGCAATGTTTATTAACAAATTATCAGATTCTTCAGAGGAAGCAGCAGAGACCCAGACATGGCTAGAATTTGCATTAAGATGCAATTATATTAAAGAGGGAGTCTTTAAAAAATTGGATGACAAATATGAGCATATTTTTGCAATGCTTATTACGATGGAAAGAAAGGCAGAAACATTCTGTAAATAGAAAGCTAAAAAATCGTCTATCGTCCATCGTCTATCGTCCGTCGTAACATTAACTATGTCAATTACAGACAATGTCTCTTTAATGCGGTTACTTACTAAGATACACGAGGATAAGGGCCTGGATTTTACCCAGTATAAAGAGAGTACCTTGCTCAGGCGCATTAATTCCAGGCTCCATAAATATGAACTATCTTCGTTCGATGACTATATCAAGGTTTTAGAGGAGAGTCCTGATGAGTACAATGAATTGATAAATGCCTTGACTATAAATGTAACTGAATTTTTTAGAAACCCTGAAAGCTTTGAGGCGATAAAAGAAACAATCATCCCTCGTGTTATACTTTCAAAACATAAAAAACAACATAAAATTATACGCGCCTGGAGCTGCGGATGTTCAAGCGGAGATGAACCATATTCTTTGGCAATCCTTTTCTCGGAGAGGCTGGGTAATGCAAAAGGTAGGTTTTTGTTGACGATAATAGGTTCGGATATAGATAAAAATGCCTTGAAAGAGGCAGAGGCCATGACATATTCAAGAGAGAGGGTAAAGGCCATTGATAATAAGCTGCTCCAGAAGTATTTTGAGAAAAATGAAAGTGATAATTTTAAATTAAAGAATTCTGTAAGGAGCCTGGTAAGGCTTAGACGCCACGATGTTATTAAGGATATCCCTTTTATGCGCTGTGACGTCATTTTGTGCAGGAATCTATTGATATATTTTAATAAGGAGCTGCAGGAAGAGATACTTTTAAAATTTTATCAATGCCTAAATCCGGGAGGATCCCTGATCCTTGGGATGGTAGAGTCTCTTATTGGACCGTCTATAAATATCTTTGAGCACGTAAATAACCGTTTACGCATCTATCGCAGGCCTGAACAAGATTTTGGCTGCGGGGAAAATGATATAATTTCACAGAAAGAGATTGACAAGATTGTAAACGAGATGTTGGATAACTAATAAAGATTACTATGGCAGAAAAGAAGTTAAATATTCTAATAGTAGGCCTTGGAAAAGGTGGAACTGCGCTCATTGCTATATTTAATAGCTATGAGATTGTGAATATACTAGGCGTAGTTGATAATAATCCCGCAGCAGACGGCTTAAAACTCGCAAAGACGCTGAAGATACAGGTCGCCGCTCATTGGAAAGAGTTTCTGAATAATAAGGACCTTGAGGTGGTAATAGATGTTACAGGGAGCCCTGATGTTTATAAAACATTACTTAAAGAGTTTCCTGAGCATGTGAATGTAATAAGCGGTAACGCCGCAAAGATTATATGGATGATGTATTAGAAGCACAGAAAGGCGGGGGAAGAGCTGGAAAGATACACAAAGGATACGGAGATATTAAGCGAGAAGCTGCGAAATACGCTAAATGAGATGCAAAAAAAAGATCAGAGATTATCAGATACTACAGAGGAGATCAAAAAGGTTAATAAAAGATTAGAGGAAAAGACAGATAACCTGGAACGCTTCCATAAGGTAGTCGTTGATCGGGAACTTCGGATGAT
>JAHJFT010000061.1 GCA_018824325.1 Patescibacteria group bacterium | reverse complement strand
CATTAGTAGACCAAGAAAGCACTGCTGAAAGAATTATTTCGTTGTCACAGAGGGCTTTCACCTAAACGAAAACTGGCTTTAGCTGCATGGTACTTAGCTCTCAGACAAGGACAAAAACCAACACAAAACTTTAATTAGCTCTATTAAGAAATGGATGTTAAAAATAATTTCTAACCGCGAACTCAAACTGGTTCATAAAAACCTGCTTGAAATATGACAAATTATTTACTTCGTAAAAAAGTAAACTGGCCTTTTTGTACTCAACCTCGTCCACGGCGCGGTAAGAAATTGGCGCGGTTCCATGAGCCAATAAAACGGCGTTGGAAACCAAACGCGCGACGCGCTTATTGCCGTCCTCAAATGGCTGAATATATGAAAGCAGAATCAAGCTCAAAAAGGCTTTCTCAAAAAAATCTTTTTTGGCATTGATTAATTTCAACATTTTGCCGATGGCTTCCTCTATCTGAAAAACATTATCCAGCGGCTTGTAGTTTGTTCCGGTAATTCCCACCGGCGCTGTGCGCAAATTTTTGCCAATACCCAAACCGGCGGTTAAAATTCGGTGCAGCTGCTCGATTTTCGCCCGCGATAAAGCTTTGAACTCATTTTTATGTTCTAAAATAAAATCAAAGGCTTTTTTGTGATTGAGAATCATCTGTGTTTCCTGTTTTGTTTTGCCGGCGGCTATTTTATTTTCTTTGATCAGCGCCTCGGTGTCCAAAAGCGAATAAGTATTGCCTTCAATTTGCGATGATTTCCAGGAAAATTCAATCATGATTCGCTCAAACTCCTTGGCTATCAAACCAGGACTTTCTATTTTTTTAAACTTTCTCCGAAATTCCCCATACAAAGACGCAAGATTTTTTTTCTCTTGAACAGTAAAAACGCTGCCTCTAAATGCGTCGAAAATTCCAAAATCAAAGCGCCCTTTGATTTGACGCCTGTCTTGTTCCGTGGAAAAATATTTTTCCACGTCAATCGGCCTGACAAGATTATACAGCGGCGCGGCCGTGTATTTTACGGCGCGCCCGGCTCCTTGACGCATTAAAAAACCTTCCCTAACTAAAAAAGCCATGTCGCGCACCACGGTAATGCGCGATATTTTTGCAAAATCTTTCTGTAAATATCCCAAAACATCAGCCACGGAAAACTCGCCTCCCCGAAAAAAACAGCGCAAGATCGCTTCTTGCCGCTTGTTTAATTTTTTAGTCTCAAAATTCATGCTTTAGCTATTTTATGCCTTAATTTAATTGTATCATTTTTATATCCTAATTGTATCATTTTTGATACAAAAAATCAAGCTCAACAATAAAATCGCCTATTTGCCGATTTTCCTCACCACTCCTTTATCCGCGTCCACCTCAACTTCATCGCCGTCTTTTAAAACTTTGGTGGCATTGCCTGTGGCAATAATGCATGGTTTACCAAGCTCGCGCGAAACAATTGCCGCGTGTGAAGTAATGCCTCCAATATCAGTAATAATCGCCCCAGAATTTTTCATGGCCGGAACAAAATCCGGCGTGGTCATCTCAGTCACCAGAATATCACCCTTCTTAATTTTATCTAATTCTTTCTTCCTCTTTATAATCTTAACTACGCCCCGATAAAACCCCTTATTAGCGGTTTGCCCGGCTATTTCCCGCCCATGTGTCTTTACCATAACCTTATCCTTATATTCATCCGTTTCTTTCCCTTGCAAAAATTTTATCTCGTCATTATCAAATATTATACCCCAGCTTTTTTGACGCTCATGGACAACTTGTTTATCTATACTTTCACCGTTCAACGATCGACTAATCTCGTCCGGTAAAAGAAAAATTAATTCATCATAGGTATAATTAAAGCGTTTCGCCATGGCCTCTAAAAATGGACGAATATAAAAATTGCCCAAAGAAATCCTTTCCAAGCGCCAGGTACGCAGATAAATTAATTTTCGCAAGCTGTGCACCTGTTTTTTTAATTCTTCCGAAGCACTCAATTCTTGCAGCTTTTGATTAATTTTTTCGTCATGGCTTGACTGAATCTTTAAAAGATTATCCAATTCTCTTTCCGGCCCCTCGGCCACGGCCTCATCAAATTGACCACGGAAAAACTCAAAATCATACGGTTTGCCCCTTAGCCCCAACATATTTAACCAGGAAAATTCCCCATGATGCGATTTTAACTTATCGTCCAACTCCTGCTTAGATATTTTGTTTTGCGTATATTCTACGGCAAGCCTCAACAAGGCAAGCCGCTGTTTTAATGTTTCGGACGGCTTCAGGGGCGCGGAAAAAATATCCAAGCACTCCTTGCTCTCAGCCCCCTCGGGCAAGAAAGATTTAATTTTTTCCACCAAAATAACTTCCATATCAAAGGGAAGATATATAATTGAGAGAGCGCTGCCGTAATATCTCGTAAAAGAATTAAAAAACTGTTTCAGCTTTTCGTCTGATAAATCCTTCCGGCCGGCCGAGGCTAAGTCTTCAGCATATTTAACATAATTTAAATGTTCTTTTTCGATCAAATTAAAAAACTTCTCCACTAACACGGGATTTGACCTTAAGGCAGTTTGCAGCAAATTACGAGATTCTGTTTTATAAAAAATCACGTAATCCAATTCTTTGAAATAATAATTAAAATTCAAGCCGGTCAAACTTTTCCAAAATTTCAATGTGGCCTCGCATATTAAATACTGAGTAAATGGATCATTCTCCACTTTGGTCATTTTTTCAAATTGCGGTTTTGTAATACTCATAATTTACACTATTCTTTAATAATTTTGACTATCCCCTTATCCGCGTCCACTTCAACTAGGTCGCCGTCTTTTAAAACTTTGGTGGCAATTTTAGTGCCGATGACGCACGGGATTTTTTATTTTGTTTAAATCCATGCCCACCGGTTAAAATTTATTTAATCGTAACCCCGGCCGGACTTAAATTTTCCGGGTCAACGATTACAGAGCTATAATCAGAAAATGACGACGGCAAGTCAAAGCCGAGTTTATCGCCCGAATAATAATATATCATGCCCAAATCCGAGAGCATACCCTGGTCCATCATTTCATTGGGCGTGCAAACGACTTTTTGGGGTTGGGAAAATTTTATCTCCTCGCCGCCGGCCATCAATCCGGTCGCTTCCATTTCTCTTTCCAAGCCGGTGCCATACTCCTCGCATTGAGCAAGCGCCGAAAGACTAATTTCGATTGAATCATCGTCTTTTATAATTTTGATCTTTTGGCCGCCGTGCCATTCCGCGCTGAATAAAAGCCGTCCCCAACTGTCGTAAAAATCTTTCACTTTAAACTCCGGCCCCTCCCAACCGACGCCGGTGAGTATGGAAAATTCGCTTCCAAGCGGCGACTCAATCTCGGTCCATGTCCCGGCATACGGGGACAAAGTCCGGGTCTTGAGCAATTCACTGGTTCCCTCGGCCAGGTCGACGCGCCAAGTTTCAAAAGTGGCCGAGTATTCTTCAAATTTAGTTCTTCTCTGCAAAATAAATAAATTGTCATCAACTCTCTGGACCTCAAGGCTGTCCGTATCGCCGGGAAGTAATTTTATGGCCTGAAAAAGCGCGTCTTCGGACAAAACCGGAGTGATTTCCAACGGCTGCTCGCTCCGCAGTGCGCTTCTTAGAGAAGAAACCTGAACCCAGTAATTCCACGCTAAAAAAACCGCGCTTAACAATGAAGCGATCGGCACGATGATTAAAATTACAATCAATAATTTGGTATTTTTCATATTAATTTTAATTTATTGATATAAAAATGTATTAATTTTTTGGTCGGGGCGAGGAGAATCTCCGCCAGAGGCGGACCCCAGCCTGAGGCTGACAGGCGCCTTCGGCGGGGAACTCCTATCATCCCGCACAAAATTTCGGTTTCTTGGTCGGGCTGGCGGGACTCGAACCCGCGACCTCACGCACCCCATGCGCACGCGCTACCAACTGCGCTACAGCCCGCTTTATGTGATTTTAGCAGAAATAGTGCATAAATAAAAGTGGGACATGAAAAAAAGCCTCCTTATTATAGGGCTGTGGCAAAACGCGAAATTTCGCGTCCTTTCACAGCCCTGAATAAAGAGGCCTGCAACCAAAACCCATAATGAAGGCTAACCCCGAATGGGAGCTCTTAAAATGAGCAAAATGTCAGCCAAGGATCTCGATTGATTAAAAAATATTACATTTCAGCACCGGGGTCAATGATATTTATCCACAAAAATAAAACTAAGCCGCTTCGCCCTGCTCCGGCTCGGGCTGATTGCCCAAATATTCGTTGGCAATATCCCAGGCCGCGATAATGTCCTGATCCTTGAATTCCAACTCATAACCGCGCCGAAAACTCTCCACCATGTCGCGAAAATCCTTGTTAACCCTGATGCCCCCAAGCCTTTGCCGATTCTCTTTTTCAATTCTCTGCCGTTTTTGCTCAACCGTTTCGTCTTTAGGTTCTTTGCTCGCAAACGGTTCCCTTTCAATCTTGGGATGCTCGGTAAAAAACTCGGGCAAAACATTGGCCAGCTTCTTCACTGCCTCGCGCCGCGGACCCTGGGAAATATTATTTAAATATTTACGCCCGGCATCACCCTGGGGCGTGGTTTTATAGCCGGTCTCTTGAGCCTGCTTTGCCAATTCCTCGGCATCAAGAACGTCAAACTTGGTCGATTCCAATGGCTTGAGTCTTGACTCGCGCGTTGATTGAGGTCTTTGTTCGCCTTCTGGGGTCATATATTCTAATATTATCTTGATTAATGTTATTTGGATTTTGGAGGCCTTGGCAAATATCAACTATTTTAACAGCCGGGAAGTTTTCTTAAGACGGATTGAAATCGGTTGCCAGTAATCAGAAATCAGTATAGAGAACGGAAAACAGAAATCGGTTAGGAAATCGGAAATCCGAAGTGTAGTGCAACTCGTTGATATTATTAAAAGTGGGAATAGAATAGTGACTGGTTTCCGATTTCTGACTTCTGTACTGATTTCCGGTTTCTGACAACTGTTTTCTTCCGTGTATTTATATCAAAAACCTCAAAATACACCTTTACCATGATCTCTCCATCTATTCTTTCTCAAACATCACGCCCTCGTCAACACGGCGGTATGAATGAATTTCATTTTCTCTAAACCAAAGCTGTTTTTCGTACTCGGCTTCTTCGGCGTTGCCCGAAGCGTGCACCAAGTTGCGCACCGCGCGCTTGTAGGCGTTGGCCAGGGCCGGCGAGTCCAAAGATAAATCGCCGCGAATCGTGCCGGGCAAAGCGAAAACCGGCAAAGTCGCTCCGGCGATGGCCCGGACATTGTCAATCGCGTGCGGGCCCTCAAGCAATATGGCGATCACCGGACCGGAAGAAAGAAACTCCATGTTCCAGCGGTTCACTATCTTGCCGATTTCAAGCGCGTCTTTAGTGCCAAAATCCTCGCCCGCATCCTTGCCGTATTTTTCATAAGTGCTTAAAGTTTTTTCACCAATTCCGCGCAAAAGCTCTTCGCGCTCTTCCGGATAATGCTTGCCCGCGAAACCCTTGTCCACCCAAACCATTTTCATGGCCGCGATTTTCAGGCCCATTTTTTCAAAACGAGCGATTATTTCTCCGACCATTGCCCGCTTTACTCCATCGGGCTTGACCAAGACAACGGTTT
>JAHJFT010000060.1 GCA_018824325.1 Patescibacteria group bacterium | reverse complement strand
TACCCAAAAAACTTATTCCGGTCATTATCAAATTGTCCAAAATTGATGAAAATAAAAAAATAAATGAAGTAACGAAAATTGAAAGAAAAAAATTAATAAAACTTTTAAAAGAATTTGAGCTCAATATTAAGGGACTTGCCGGTTTTGAAAAAGCGATTATAACCTCGGGCGGAGTAGACCTGAAAGAAGTTGACCCCAAAACAATGAAATCAAAAATAATAAACAACCTGTATTTTGCCGGAGAAATTCTGGACATTGACGGCCCGACCGGCGGATATAATATGCAGGCCGCCTGGAGCACCGGGTATTTGGTTGGTGAGAGTAGTTTTTTATAAAAACACTACAACTATAAACGCCCTCCTTTCTTGACTCCCCCTCAAAATTCCGCTAAACTAAACACCTAACTAAAAAGCTAAGAAGCTAAAAAGTTTACCCTCCGAAGCCCCGACTTGTCGGGACGAAGGAGGGCTAACCAGCTAACTATGTCATACACAATAGAAAAACTACCCAAAGGCGTAACTCAAATAAATTTTGAAATTCCGCCGGCCGAGGTTGAGCCCTTTTTGCAGACCGCGGCTCAAGAACTTTCAAAGCAAACCACCATCCACGGCTTTCGGCCCGGCCACGTACCATATGAAATGGTCAAGCAAAAATTCGGCGAGACCGCCATTTGGGAAAAGGCCTTGGAAAGCGTGGTCAGAAAAAACTTTGTCCATGTCGTGGCCAAGGAAAATCTTGAAACCATCGGTTCGCCGGAGATTAATGTTGAAAAACTCGCGCCCGGCAATCCGCTTGTCTTTGTCATGAAGGTCGCGTCCGTTCCGCAGATTACAAAAATGGCCGATTATAAAACAAAAAAGCTTGAAAGAAAAAAAGTTGAAATAAACCAAGAAAAAGTTGATAAAACCATTCAAGACTTAAGCAAAATGCAGACCAAGGAAAAAATCGTGGAGCGGGCCGCGACCAAGGCCGACAAAATCGTGGTGGACATGGACATTGAGCGAGACAACGTAGCCATTGAAGGCGGCGCGAGCAAAGACTTTCAGGTCTATTTGTCCGAAGAAAACTACATCCCCGGCCTGTGCGACCAGCTCATCGGCCTCAAAAAAGACGATGAGAAAAAATTCGCCTTGGAATTTCCCAAAGAACATTATCAAAAAAATCTGGCCGGAAAAAAAGCGGATTTCAAAATCAAGGCAAAACAAGTGTACGAACTCGAGCCGCCACAAATCAATAATGAATTTGCCAAGTCCCTTGGCCAGGATTCTTTAGAAAAACTCAAATCCCTGATCCACGTCAATCTCGAACAGGAAGACCAGCTCAAAGAAGAAGCCAAGCTGGAACATAAACTGTTTGAACAAATAATCGGCGATTCAAAATTCTCCGACATCCCGGACCTGCTGGTCAACGACGAAATAAACAAAATGATAAACGAACTCAAGTTCAATGTTGAAAAACAGGGAATGAAATTTGACGACTATCTCAAGCAGATAAAAAAAGACCTTGGCCAGCTCAAGATTGACATGGCCGCCGAAGCAATGCGCCGCATCAAAGCCGCCCTGCTCATTCAGGAAATCGCCACGCGCGAAAATGTCCAGGTCGCGGAAAAAGAACTGGATGAAGAACAAGACCGCCAAGCCGGCCAATTCAAAGAGAACGACGAGCAAAGAAAAAAAATCTACTCCCCCGAATACCGAGATTATTTAAAAACCGTTCTTCGCAACCGAAAGGCTATTCAGCTTCTTAAAGAGAACATGATAAAATAGATGTCATGGAGCCGGAAATAAAAAATTTGCCGCAATATTCAAAAATCGCCAAGCTTGCTTCAGAAAAAGCCGGCGATTTTTTAATGAAAAATTTCAGAAAACATTCTCCCAACGCTTTTAGTTATAAAAAACATCATGAAATCGTCACCACGGCGGACAAACGCGCCAATGAAATTATCGTCAAGATTATCAAAACGAATTTTCCGAACCACAACATCGTCAGCGAAGAGGCCGAATACAAAAAGACCAAATCCCCTTTTTGTTGGTACATTGACCCGCTTGACGGCACCTCGAACTACACGGCCGGCAGTCCTCTCTTTGCCGTGAACATCGGGCTGGTCCATAACAACGAAATTATTTTAGGAATAATCAACCTCCCCTACATGAAGGAAATTTACTGGACAATGAAAGACCATGGCGCCTTTTGCAATGGAAAAAGAATCCATGTGTCCAAAACAAAAAATCTCAAACAATCGTTTATCCAAATCTGCCACGCCTACCGAAACCGCGACCGTCTTATCGGAACAAAAATCGTCGCCAGAGTGACCGGCCGGTGTCGTGTTTATCGCGGATTCGGCTGCGCCGGCGTGGAGCATGCCAATGTGGCCGCCGGACGCGCCGACGCCAGCGTCATTGCCGGCTCGCGCTCCTGGGACAATCTGGCCGGTGCCCTGCTCATAAGAGAGGCTGGCGGCAAAGTCACGGATTTTAAAAACAAAGAGTGGGACGTAAAAAGCGCGGATTTTATGGCGAGTAATGGGAAAATTCACAATCAGCTTTTGGAGACAATAAAATAAATCGATAAAAAAATTGACCTCAAAACGGCCAATTTTTGTTTCCCAATCTTTTTATACAATCGCTTAACTATGCTTAACTATTGCTTTGCCTATCTTCACCATCCCGGGTTAACAGATTAACCGGTCAACTGATTAACCGATTCACTGATCAACCGTCACTCCACCAAGTCCAACCCTCCCTTGGAAAACGGATTGCATCTCATTACCCGCCACGCCGCCTTAAGTCCGCCGCGCGCCACCCCGTATTTTTCCACGGCCGAATACGCGTAATCCGAGCACGTGGGCTGAAATTTGCAAAATCCGTGCGGAAACATAAATTTAAAAAACCCATGGTCAAAACTAAGGGTTTTTTGATATAAACGAATTATTTTAAGCGCGAAAAATTTTGCCATAGTTAGTCTAAATCAGCCCGAGTTTTTCAAAAACGCGCGCCAGCGCCGATTTCAACCCTTCAAAATCAAGGTCCAAGCTGCCCGGTCTGGTTCTTATCACAATATCATAGCCCGGTTTAATTTTGTTCAGATTTAACCTGATAATCTCGCGCATTTGCCGCCTCAGCCGGTTTCTTTTTACGGCTGATTTTGATATTTTTAAACTCACCACAAAGGCGAATCTGGAATATTCCAGGCCATTTTTGGCTGATTTTACGGCAATTTTGCCCACGGACGCGCCCCTTCCCCTTTTTCGCACATTTTCAAAATCCGTTTTTGCTTTTAGCCGGTATTTTGGCTTTAGCATAGGCTGATTAAAGAGTAATTCGCGCTCTTTTCTTAGCTCTTCTTCTGGAAATCGTCTTTCTGCCGTCACTTGTCTTCATTCGGGCGCGAAAACCGTGTTTTTTCTGGCGATGGCGCTTTTTCGGCTGATATGTTCTTTTTGGCATATTGCTGAAATTAATAAAACTTATTCTATTGTAGTAAAAAAGCGTATATATTTCAAGAGTCTAGTCCTCGAAGACCGGCAAATCGGTTAATCAGTTAACCGGTTAACCGGGGGCATAATTTTTAGTTCCTGATTAACCAATTCACTGATCCGCCAATTAACCCCTTAATAAAAAAGTGCGCCGTCCGAAGAATCTTGGACAGCGCATAATGAGTGAACGGCTATCGTCCTATGGTTGCGACACCGCAGCTGTCGTTGCGCCATTATGAAAAACCGTACCAGACAAAGACGGCCACTGCGCAAAGGCTAATAAAGTCTGCCTGCGGCCACGCCCGCGCCAATCGTATAAAAGGCGTAAATGAGCCTTTCTACGGCTTCTTTTATAAGCGGATTTTGCCTCATCTGCTCAAACAGAGCTTCGTGGGCCGGGCTCCCCGCTACCTCAATATCATGCGTGCTGTCTTTTTGTCCCGGGCCCTCAAGACGGCCCCACTCGCCAACCTCAACCCGCAACGGAGCTCCTCTCGGGAAAATTACACGAATCCTACGAGTCCTTTCGGTCTTTGGCATAACTACCTCCTATTGTATTCTGGTTCATGTCAGCCAATTTCTGACTTGACATCATATGATAGCATGGCTTGCCACAGAAGTCAACCCCTTAGCCCAAAAATCAGAGGGTGAGAACTGAGAGCCCCGATTAACTGATTCACCGATTCACCGATTCACCCCATCAACGCGGGTCTTGAACTTTTTTTCAGTCTGTTGTAACATGCAAACGCGGCTTATCAACTCCTTCCACAGTTTATTAACACTTTATTTACTTTTTACATAAAACCCGCCTATTTTTTAAAACCAATCTTTGTGTTAATATTATACCACTTGCTTAAGCATTAATTCACAAAACTATGGACATCTTCAAAATCTGGCAAGCGACACTGGGTGAGCTGGAATTAAATTTGAGCAAGGCGAATTTTACCACCTGGTTTAGAAATACTTATATTGCCTCTTTGGAAAATGACAAAGTTATTGTCTGCGTACCCAATACTTTTACCAAGGCCTGGCTTGAAAAAAAATATAATCAAGCGATAATAAAATCTCTTAGAAACATCGCCGGCACCCCGATTAAAGAAATTATTTATAAAGTTGAGGTACGGCCGCAAAGCGAGGTCATCTCCGAACTAAAAATCCAAACCATAGAAAAAAAATTGGATGAGGGACCAAGAGTTCCGGTCATTCCGCAAAAAGACCAGTGGTGCGAAGTTGGGCTCAACCCGAAATATACTTTTAAAAATTTTGTTGTGGGCAAGGGCAATGAACTCGCCAATGCTGCGGCCCAAGCCGTGACCGTGAAACCAGGAGAGGTATATAACCCTCTTTTTATTTATGGTGGAGTCGGGCTTGGCAAAACCCATCTTCTGCAGGGTATTGGCCACGAAGTGCTGGCACGCAATACTCAAGCCCGCGTACTTTATGTCACTTGCGAACGATTTACCAATGACTTCATTCACGCGGTAAGAGGCGGCCGGGCCAAAGAATTCAAAGACACCTATCGCGGCGTGGATGTGCTCCTGGTTGACGATATTCAATTTCTCACCGGCAAAGAAGGTACGCAAGAAGAATTTTTTCACACCTTTAACGCGCTCCACCAAAACAACAAGCAAATTATTCTCAGTTCTGACCGCCCGCCCAAAGCAATCCCGGCGCTTGAACACCGACTAATGACTCGTTTTGAATGGGGAATGATGGCCGACATCTCAAGCCCGGATTTTGAAACCCGGGTCGCCATCCTGGAAAATAAATGCAAAGAAAAGAAAAGCGAACTGGAACGCGAGTTTTTAGAGCATATCGCCAAAACCATCCAAAGCAATGTGCGCGAACTTGAGGGCGCCTTAAACAAAATTATCGCCTATCATCAATTTAAAAGCATTTTGCCCACCATGGAGACAATAGACGAAATCCTGCAAAGCTTTAGCCCGGTACAAAAACGAAAATCAATTGCTCCGCGCCAGTTAATCGACGTAGTCGCCCAATATTTTGACGTCAAAATTAACGAGCTCTTGGGCAAAAGCAGAGAAAAAAGACTAGCCTTCCCGCGCCAAATCATTATGTACCTCCTGCGCGAAGAAATGAAAACGTCCTACCCGGCCATCGGCGAAGTAATCGGCGGCCGCGACCATACAACCGCCATGCACGCTTTTGAAAAAATATCTCGTCTGTCAAAGGAGGACGAACAGTTAAAGCACGACCTTGAACTCATCCTGGACAAACTTTACAATGCATAACAAGCTAAAAGACTGTGGTTAAACCCCTTCCGCTCGGTGCAAAAAAAGCGCCCACCCAGTTGACAAAAAACGCAGACCAAGCCCCGCAAAAATAAACCCACACCCTCTCCTAAAAATCCCCCCCGTCCATCCACCTTCGCTTGCAAAAAAATACAAATAAAAACAAAGGTATTTTCCACTTCTCCACTTTTCCACAGACCCCACTATTACTATTATAAATATTAAT
>JAHJFT010000059.1 GCA_018824325.1 Patescibacteria group bacterium | reverse complement strand
CGGAAGAAGATTTTGCCCAAACCGTGGGAGAGGGAGCCGCTTTGGTGCAGCCGACAATTTCGGGCGCGGACGGGGGCGTGTCAACCAGAACCAAGATTGAGGAATACGCGGTTGAGAGCGGAGATACTTTGAATTCCATTGCCGAGAAATTTAGTTTAAGTTTATCTACATTGCTTTGGGCAAATGATTTATCGTCCAGTAGCTACATTCATCCGGGTGACAAGCTTGCCATATTGCCGGTTTCCGGCGTGTTGCACACGGTGAGCAAAGGAGAGACGGTTGCCGGCATTGCCAAAAAATACAGCGCGGACGCGGAAAAGATGGTTGAATTTAATAAATTGGCTGACGCCGGTTCAATTATGATTGGCGATAAATTAGTTGTGCCGGGCGGCAAAAAACCGCAGCCGGTCAAGACAACCACGAGTTCATATACCGCTCCGGTGAGCAGTATATTTTCTTCAAATCCTCCGGCTTCAAGCTCTTCGGGCGCGCGCACCAGGCTTTTGTGGCCAACGCCGGGTCATGTTATCACGCAGTATTATCATTGGGGCCACAGCGGACTTGATATTGACGGCGATTACAGTTCGCCGCTTTACGCGGCCGAAGCCGGGACCGTGGAATACGCGGGCTGGAACGGCGGCTATGGCATCATGGTGCAGATTAACCACGGCGGCGGCATGGTGACCCGCTACGGCCATGCTTCGAAACTATTCGTGAAAAAAGGCGACTATGTCAGCCGCGGCCAGACCATTGCCATGATGGGCACGACCGGCTGGAGCACGGGCACGCATTTGCATTTTGAAGTGATTATTGGCGGAGTTAAATATAATCCGTTGAGTTATATTAGATAAAAATACAAGAATATAAAAATATAAAATTAAAAAACGGCTCCGCGCGACGGGGTCGTTTTTTAATTGTTTTCTTGATTTTTTGATTTTTTGTGTTACTCCACCCTGGGCCGATACTGCAGGGCTTCGGCAATGTGTTTGCTCATGATATTTTCGCTGGCCTCAAGGTCGGCAATGGTGCGGCCGAGTTTTAGCAGTCTAAAGTAGGCGCGGGCGGATAAGCGAAGCTGTTCAACCGCCTGGCGGAGCAGATTTTGCGATTCTTGGTCAATGGAGCAGAATTTTTTTATGAGCTGATTGGACATTTCGGAGTTGGTGAAGATTTTGTGGTCCTTGAACTTGTCTTCTTGAATGCGCCGTGCCGCGCCGACGCGCCCTCTGATGCGCTTTGAGCTTTCGGCGGTTTCGCCGGACTCCAGTTTTTCAAATTTTATTTTGGGCACCTCAATGTGCAAGTCAATGCGGTCAAGCAAGGGGCCGGATATTTTTTTGTTGTAGCCGACGATTTGGTTGGATGAGCAAGTGCAATTAGTGTAAGGATCGTTGGCGTAGCCGCAGGGGCATGGGTTTCGGGCGGCGACGAGCATGAATTTTGCCGGGAACTGAAGAGAGCCGGCGGCGCGCGACACGGTGACCATGCCGTCTTCCATGGGTTGGCGAAGCGTGTCAAGCACTTGGCGCGTGAATTCGGGCAGTTCGTCCAAGAACAAGACGCCGCGATGAGCCAGGCTTATTTCCCCGGGTCTGGGCCAGGTTCCGCCACCGACGAGCGAAACGCCGCTTGCCGTGTGGTGCGGCGAGCGGAACGGGCGCAGGGCGACGAGCGGTTCGCCGGGCGGGAGTTGGCCGGCAACGCTGTAAATTTTGGTGACCTCCAGGGCTTCTTCAAGCATCAGGTCAGGCAGGATGCTGGGCAGGGCGCGGGCGAGCATTGTTTTTCCGGAGCCGGGCGGACCGGACATGAGTACATTGTGGGCGCCGGCCGCGGCGATTTCCAGGGCGCGCTTAACATGCTCTTGTCCTTTGATGTGAGCAAAATCATAATCGGTTTTGATGAGGGCTTCGTATTTCAGGTTGGAGCGGGGCTCTTGGGGTTCAATAAGTTTTTCGGAAGAGAGGTGTTTTACCAGTTGCTCCAGGCTTTCAAGGGCAAAGACCTTGGGACCGGGGACAAGGCAAGCCTCGGCCGCGTTTTGCGCCGGAACATAGAGGGATTCAACGCCCAGGGCTTTAGCGCCCACGGCCATGGCCAGAACGCCGTTGACCGGCCGCAGTTTGCCGTCAAGGGCGAGTTCGCCGATAAAGATTTCTTTGGGTTCTTGAGAAAAAGTATCCGGAAGCTGGCCGGTTCTGCGCAGCAGGCTGACGGCGATTGGAAGGTCAAAGCTGGGCCCCTGTTTTTTTAGATCGGCGGGCGCGAGATTGACGGTGATTTTTCCGCGCGGAAAATTAAAACCCGAGTTTTTAACGGCCGAGCGCACTCTTTCCTTGGCTTCTTGAATGGCTGTGTCGGGTAGGCCGACGATTAAAAATTTATTTCCGCCGCAGGTGTCGGATTCAATCTCAATAGGCTTGGCGTCAAGGCCAATAACAGCGAGTGAAAATATTTTGCTTGCTCTTGCCATAATTAATTATTTTTTTATTTGCCGGTCCTAAGAGATTTATTTTGCCAGAAAATACGCATAATAAGCAAGCCGGCGGCGATGATGAGCAGGTCGGATAGGTTGAAAAAAGAATAGGGCCATAAATACAAGTAGTCAATTACCCGCCCGGTGCTTATTCGGTCCATGAAGTTGCTGGCGCCGCCAAGAAGCGCGAGAAACACGGGGTAAAAGTATGATTTTTTTGAAACAAGAGAATAAACGCAAGCCAGGATGAGTAGAGCAAATATGAGCGCGGTCGCGGCCAAGGTAGTGCCGGCGCCAAGATGGATGCCAAAGGCAATGCCCGTGTTTTCGTGCAGAGTGAAGCCCAAGAATTTGGGTATAAGAAAAATCTCCGTGTGGGAGAATTTTTCAGTTATTAAATATTTGAGTAATCGGTCAAGCAGGAAAATTACCAAGCCGGCAGCGCTAAATAGCAGAAGTTTTTTATTTCCGAACATTAGAGTTCTTGAGTCAGGGCTTTTTTGCATTCAATACAGGCGCTTGACGTGGGCCGCGCCTCAAGGCGCTCTTTGGATATTTCGTGTTTGCAATATTTACAAATGCCATAGGCGCCGTCCTCAATGCGCTTTAAGGCATTTTTAACATCGCGAAGAGATTTTTCCAATGTTCTTTCCAGGGTCAGGTTGTCACTGTAAATGGCCACCTCATTGGCGTTTTCATCTTCCTTGTCGCCGAGTTCGGGAAAATTGGCGTCATAATCATCCGGATTATGCGCGCTTTTGGTGGCGAATTGCTTTAGTTCGGCTTCAAGCTTATCTCTTTCTTTTTCCAGAGCCCGCTTCATTTGTTGAGTGGTTTGTTGATCCATAATACTTTATATTATATAGCAAAATTATAAACAAATAGAGTTATGGTGTCAAGACGATAGGAGCTTGGTTAACTATTTGTAGTTTATAAATTATTTGGAGTCTACGAATTACAAATAAGTACAAATATACAAATACCTATTAAGATAATCAGTAAAATATTAAACATGAATCAAGTATTTGTATATTCGTAAGCATTTGTAATTTGTAGACTAATAAAAAAACGGAGCATGGTGTAGCCCTCAAATTAAGTGATTTTTGTGGCCCCATGCTCCGGAAACGCTGGTTTACCATGTTTGAGCCACGTTCCTTGGTACTTGACGCGTTCAAGCCGGCCAAAGAATGTGGCTCTAACATAGATAATCAACCAGTGTCTAAAAAGAACTCCACTACCTATCTTATGGTATTTCTCCTTAAAAGGAGCTACCTGACTGTTTTTTCTTTTATTTTTGTTTTGAAGGGAAACAAAAGATTAGTAGTAGAGAGGAGACTATCCTGTCTCGGGACAGAAGAATTTCCCTCCTTCAAACAAGAAGAGAAGAAAAAGAACTATAATTCTACTTATATTGTACCATAATTTTGTTCAGGTGTCAAGGTGTGTTTTTACGCGAATGTTAGCGAAAAAAGATAAAAAACTCTTTTCGGTTATTTTAGGGGGGTGTGGATAGATTTAGGGGTTATTAACATATTTATCCACATAGCAAAAATCATTTTTATCACTAATGAACCAGGGTATAAGTCGTGAAAATAGCTTATTTATGGAAGTCGCTTCAATATCCATATCCATGTTCGGGCTAAAAAACGCGGATAAGTTGTTTTTGTCCAATTCGCAGGCTTTGGCGGCTTGGGCAAGGTCAATCCATGATTTTTTATCTTGCGAATATAGAAAGTCAATCAGGTTGCCAAAATCATTGCTCATGGTTATGGAAGAGTTATTTATAAAATATCCGATAATCATTTGATCTTGTTCGCCCTTGATCCAGCGGATGGTGTAATTATTGATTTTTAAATCCTGCCAAGCTAAATCTTGATTCAGGGTAAGTTCGGTATAGGTGGTTTTGTCAGGCATGACCACGGTGGAATGGCGGGGTGAATTTTGCTGCGCGATTTTGAGCAGGAAGCTTTCAAAATTATTCAGGATGATTGGATTTTGTTCAGCTTCTTTCTCCAGGGTGAGAACATAAGACGCTTGATCTTGGGATTTTAAAACAAAGACATTGAAGGGCTTTTCAAAAAGCGCTTGAAAGCTTTGTTCGGGCCGGTTGGCTCGGTCAAGTTCGTCGAGAAATCCTTGCGTGGCGACAGAGATTAGACTCGGGCTTGGCAAGAGATCGTTAAAACCCTGCTCCATTGCTTCCATGAAATTATGTCCATGGGTCCAAAAAAGCGTATTTTGAGGTATCTTGTCCGGAGTCGGGTCTGGGTCCGGGGCGCGGCCTTGCTTGGCTTGGTTTTTCCAAATGATTGATTCATTTTTTATTTCAAGCGACCACGCGCCCGGCGTTTTGGCGGCTTGGCTTATCCATGGGCCGGCCGCGGTTGGCGAAATTTGCGGCATCACGGTCTGGTCCAAAAAAATATATCCTTGGGCCATGGCCGATTCGGCCGAAAGACCGGCGTTTTCAATAAAGCCGGTTTTATTTTCTTGGAGATCAGACATTTCTTGAGCGGATAAAAGGAAGATGGCTTGGTCAAGCTTTTTTATAATCAGATTTTCTTTTTGCGCGGGCGCCTGGAGAGAAAGGATGAGCAAGCCGGTTCCGTATTCAGGCGCGGAGAACAGGGCGAATTCTTTAAAATTTTGGGGCAAAAGCTGGACCAGCTTATAGTCCAGATTCTCAAAGGGTTGATAATCCTCAAGTTTTTGCTGAACAAGGTCGGTTTTGTTGGCGCGCAGGTGAAAATAGAATTCGGTCTGTTCGGGCGCCCATTTAACCAGGGAGTCGGTGGTGGAAAGCGCGATGAACGAGGAAAAGCCCAAGATGCCGATAATAAAAAAACTCCCAATGGCGATTTTCGAACGAGAATATCGGTTCGGTTTGAAAATTTTCTTGAGGGAGTTTTTTATTTCAATCATCTGCCTCTTTTAAACGCGGGGCGTCCTCTTCTTTGGAACGGACCCGAGCTTGACCGGCCTGAACTTGACCGATCCGAGCTTTGCGGCGGGCGGTTTGCCGGCGGCACGTAACCCTCGGCCTCTTTTACCGAAAGGTTGATTCTTCCCATGCTGTCAATCTCAATAACCTTGACGCGCACTTCTTGGCCTACTTTCAGAACATCCTGAACTTTGTCCACGCGATACGGCGCCAGTTCGGAAATGTGGGCCATGCCTTCTTTATTCGGCAGTATTTCAACGAAAGCACCAAAGTCCATAAGGCGGGTGACTTTGCCGTCATAAGTCGTTCCAATTTCGGCTTCGCGCGTCAGGTCTTTTATCCAATCAATGGCGCGGGTAGCGCCGGCTCCTTCAACCGCGGTGATCAAGACGGTGCCGTCTTGCTCAATGTCAATAGAGACGCCGGTTTTGTCAATGATTTCATTTATTATTTTGCCGCCCGGGCCGATAACATCGCGAATTTTTTCCGGATTGATTTTAAGGGTGATGATGCGCGGAGCAAAAGGGGAAAGTTCTTTCCTGGGTTCGGCAATAACTTTTTGCATGGCGTCCAGTATGTGCATTTTTGCCTCCTTGGCTTGGGTCAGGGTTTGCTGGATCATCTCGTTGGTAAGCCCGGTAGTTTTAGTGTCCATTTGAATAGCGGTGATGCCGTGGCGCGTGCCCGCGATTTTAAAGTCCATGCCGCCGTTTGAGTCTTCCAAATCTTGAAGGTCGGTGAGGATTTTAAAGTTGCCTTTGTCGTCCGAAGCCATACCCATGGCAATGCCGGCAACCGGTTCTTTAATGGGTATGCCGGCGTCCATCATGGCGAGGCAAGCGCCGCAGGTCGAGGCCATGGAGCTGGAGCCGTTTGAACTTAGAATTTCGGAGACGGCGCGGATGGTGTAGGGAAAATTTTCTTTTTCCGGCAGAACTGGCAAAAGGGCGCGTTCGGCCAAGGCACCGTGTCCGATTTCGCGCCGGCCGGGCGAACCGAGTCGGCCGGTTTCGCCTACCGAGTAGGGCGGAAAATTATAATGGAGCATGAAGCGTCTTTTTTCGTCTAATTCCATGCTGTCAATAATTTGTTCATCCGAAGGCCCGCCCAGGGTTATGACGGAAAGGGCCTGGGTCTGGCCCCTTGAGAAAAGGGCGGAACCGTGGGTTCGCGGCAGGAGGCCGACTTCAACTTTCAGTTCGCGCACTTCATCAAGCTGGCGGTTGTCAACTCTTTTGCCTTGTTCCATAATAACGCGGCTTACCTCGGCTTCAACAAATTCGTACACAAGGCTTAGACCGATTTTTCTTTTGGGCTTGCCGATTTGTTTTTCTTTTAAAAATTCGTCAAGCTGGTCTTTGAGTTCGTTAATGGCTTGGCTTCGTTCCACCTTGGAGGCTTTGGGCGCGTCAAAAAACGCTTTTTGAACGCGTTCGCCAATAAATTCTTTAGTGAGCTGAATGACTTTTTCTTTATCTTCTTGGCTTACTTTCCCATCTTCTCCGTCTTCGTCTGATTTTTTTTCTTTAAACTCGATTTTGGGCGCACCAACTTCTTTGGCAATTGATTCAATAAATTTGGTTATGGTTTTCAAGTGTTTTTGGCCGAAGAGAATGGCTTCGTTTACCACCTCTTCCTTGACCTGCTTGGCGTCGGCTTCAATCATGCAGATGCGGTCGGCCGAGCCGCAGACGGTGAGGTCAAGCGCGCTTTTCCCACGCGCCTCGTAAGTGGGGTTTAAAACCCATTCGCCTTCAATTTGGCCGATCCGGATGGCGGCAATCGGTCCTTGCCACGGGATGTTGGAAATCATGAGGGCGGTCGCCGCGCCGATGAACGCGACGATATCGGGGTCATTTTCTTTGTCAATGGAGAGAATCGTGGTAATGATCTGGATGCTGTTTCTTATTCCATGGTCAAACAAGGGGCGGATGGCGCGGTCAATAAAGCGGCCGGTGAGAACGGCGTCGTCGGACGGCCGACCCTCTCTTTTTATAAAGCGCGAGCCCTTGATTTTGCCGGCGGCGTAAAATTTTTCTTCGTAATCCACGGAGAGCGGCAAAAAATCGCAATCTTCGCGAGGTTCTTTGGCCATGACCGCGGTAGCCAAAACCACGGTGTCGCCATAGCGCACCGTACAGCTGCCGTCCGCCTGTCCGGCCAGTCGGCCGATTTCAATTTCCAATTTGCGGCCGGCCCATTCTACATCAAACTTTTTTATCATAATTTTAGATTTTATTTGTTTTATTAATTTTTTTAGCTCCTCCTTTTATTAAAAATTTATTCGGATTTTTGCTAAGGTCGATAAAATCGTCAGCCATTTCCACGAGTTTGGTTGAGGAGGTTTCGCGGAAGGCAATGACCTCAACCTGCCTTCCTTGGCCCTTGAGATATTCAACCAGCGGGCAATAGTCGCCGTCTCCGGAGACAATGACGACCACGTCCAGGAGTTCGGCGATACGAATGGCGTCAACCGCCAAGCCGACATCCCAGTCGGCTTTTTTGGCGCCGCCGAAATATTCCTGCAGTTCTTTTTCCCGAGTTTCAATGCCCAGATGATAGAGCGCTTCAAAAAAAGGCTTTTCTTCTCTGGTTTGCGTCCGAACCACGTAGGCGATTGAGCGGATCAGCTTGCGGTCGGCGACCGCGGCTTTGACAATGTTTCCGAAATTCACTTTGGCGCCGTGCAGATTGCGCGCCGAATAATACAGGTTTTGCACGTCAATGAAAACGCCGATTCTTTGGTCACTATGTTTTATCATATTATTTTTTTAAAATTCTTATTTTTAAAATTAAAATCCCAAGCTTTTGCTTGGGACCTATTTTATAACTTTATTTTGGAGGAGTTCGTCGTGGGCTTTTAGGTCTTCTTTTTTTAAATATTTGAGCAATTTTCTTCGTTCGCCCACCTTTTTGATAAGGCCGCGGCGCGAGGAAAAATCTTTTTTATGGTCTTGCAGATGCTTGGTCAACTCCTTGACCTCTTCGGTCAAAAGGGCGACTTGCACTTGCGGGGACCCGGTATCGGTTTTATGAACCTTGAACTTCTCAATTATTTTCTCCTTCTTTGTTTTGGTAAGCATAAATTTTGTCGGGCCGGTTGATAGGCCCCAAAACGTTTGGGTTTTAAAGCGTTTCAACCAGCTCGCTACACGCAAAAACCAGTCGAGTAGACCTGTTTATGCGCATTAATTGTTAAAGACTTGGTTAGAGTATAACATAGAGATGAAATTCTGACAAGGGCGTGGCAAATACGGTCAGATGGAGATGTAAAACGCGTGTTTATTTTTTGAAATCCTAAATCCAAAGCACCAAATCCTAAACAAATCCCAAGCACCAATGACCAAAATTCAAAACACGATTATTAAATGAAAAAGCGCCAAACCGGGATGGTCTGGCGCGAGAAAAGGTGGGAGGTGTTGGTAGGTCTGAATTTATGATTTAGGCTTTCTCAAGAATTTTGCGATAGGCGTGGTTAGGCGGGAGAAGGTCAAGCAGGGCGTTTTCCATCCGTTCGCGGATGAGCCTGCCCGGCTCGGACTTGCCGACGCGGCTTGTGTCCTTGAGGGCTTGGCTTTCCTTAAATAAGGTGTCCAGAGCGTCGAAGAGTTTGTCTTCTTTTTCTGTGCAGATTGATTTGACTCTTTTGAGCTCGGAACGGAGTGAGATTTCTGAAATGTGCAGATCGTGTATGATGCCCATGATGCCATTAAGGGGAAAGCCTGCCATAAAATAGCACTCATTTTTTACGATGTCGAGCAAATGCTTGGCGCCGATGCAGATCTTTGACCCTTCATAATCCCGAAATGACAAAACAAGAGTTTTGGTAGCAGGGAAAATAATGCTAATCCTAACTTTGCATCCTTGAACCGGGAAGGAACCTTTAAGGGAGTTATAGAGAAACATGTGCTTGGGCGTGTTGAGCCAGGGACTTAGAGGAACGAGCATGGCTAGCTTGAGGCCCTTAACCATGTCTTTCGGGGGGACCATGAGGGGATTTCTGTTGTCCTCTATGGAAATTTTTAGCTCATCGTGGTCATAGAGGCAGAGCCACGCACTGTTTCCTACGAGATTGCGCTGCCAGTATGCTTTGAGCCATTGGCACAAGCGGGTTACGCCGCGCGTGTATTGGTCGGTGACGGGCGGGGCGGCGGGTGCGATGGCCAGATCGAGCATAAAGAATAGACAACTGACAAGCGCAGTCGCGCCAAACTTGCCAACCCACTGGTCGCTGACCACGGGGTCGTTCATTATGCCGAGATACACCGCCCGGATAAGCATGCCGCATATTCCAACGACTATGCCTGTGCCGAATAGGACTAGATGTCTGCCGCCCTTGATGGGCATTGCTTTTTCGAGCTTTTCCAGCTCTGCTTGTAAATGTTCGTTGTTCATTTCTGAACCTCCTTTTTCCGATTTGCCCGCAAGGGGCGTTAAATGGGAGACGCTACGGGCAGGTCTTCCGCGTTTGCAAGTCTCTTGCCGGTTATGGGCCCTCCTTCGCTCTACGAGCTACGGAGGGTAAAACGGACAAGTCTGACTAGCATAGGCAGATCCTGTCGGTACGTCAGAGTTGATATTATGTCCCAAAGGACAATCACCAAGCCTATCTTGGTAATAGCTAACTATAGCACAATTTAGGCGAAAAGTCAAGGCCGGGGTGAGAATTTTGAGTTTCGAATTTAGAATTTCGATT
>JAHJFT010000058.1 GCA_018824325.1 Patescibacteria group bacterium | reverse complement strand
TTCTCAAGCCAAGGCGTATTTTAATTATCAAAATTACGTTGACGCGGTGGTGCAGATTTATTGCTGGACGGTTTACGCCGACGGCACCGAGGAAGCGGCCCAGGGGTCGGGCACTTTTATTGACGACGAGGGCCTTATTTTAACCAATGGCCACGTGATTGAGGCTTCGGACGGCTTGCCGCATGATTTTTGCATTGCCGGCAATTCAACCCTGGCTTATCTGCCGCCGGATTATGCCTATGGTTTGGATCTTTTGGGATACCGCTATGACGATGAATTTGATTACGCTTTTATGCAAGCCAGATACGTGGGCACGGATGAAACCGCCACAAACACGCCGTTCATACCCACGGGCGACGGAGACAATCTGATTTTGGGCGACGAGATCAATATTTTAGGTTATCCGGCGATTGGCCAGGACACAATTACTTTTTCCCGAGGATATGTTTCCGGATATATTGGCACCACCTGGATAAAAACAGACGCCTTCATTGAAGCCGGGAGTTCGGGCGGAACGGCCATGGACGCGAACGGCTTTTTAATCGGCGTTCCCACGGCCGCGTCAATCGGCGATATTTCAAGTTTGGCCTATATACAAAACATCAACGCCATTGCCGAGGATATTTTGGGGGATGAATTTTCCAGAGATTATTCATCGCTTTATCAGCGGGACCCGTTAAATACGTTGGACCCGGACAAGGAAAAAGAAAAGAGCGATGATGAAAATGACGGCAACGGATTTCACACGGAGCGCAATATTGATTTTTCAACCGAAGTTACGGAAATAGCGTTGGATTGCGCCAGTCTTATTAAATCGTCGGACAACTCGGCGGTCTATTGCTTAAAGTCGGATAATCGGAGATATGTATTTCCCACGGAAGATATTTATTATTCTTGGTATTCGGATTTTTCTTCGGTTGAGACGGTCAGTCCGCTGGAACTGGCCTCTTACATGATTGGCGGGAATATCAAATGGCGGTCCGGGTATTTGGTAAAAATACCCAGCGTGGACAAGGTTTATCTTGTGACCGACGGCGGAATGCTAAGGTGGGTCACCTCGGAGGAGGTGGCTAATGATCTTTTTGAAAACGATTGGGCCGATTATATCTATGACTTGCCCGAGGCGTTTTTCATTGATTACAGCGTGGGACAAGCTATTTTTTAGACGAGGATTGACGGTTGAGCAGGCCTGTGGATAGATTAACTTGCGTACCAGGGGGTGGGATTTGTATAATTTTTCTGCTTAGTTTTAATAATTAAGAGTGCATAAAAATATGTACGACGACGAGCAATTCGACACGGCCGACGATGGGCAAGCCGGTTGTTGCGATGGCCAGAGCGGCGAGTGCGAAGAATGTCAAGCCGATGATGGCGACGCGGACGATGAAGCCGGGGAAGAGGATATGGCCGGCGGCGACGATGATGATGACGACGATGATATGGACGATGACATGTAATTTTAGCCATGAGCTTGAAAAAATACCACAGCGATGTGGTATTTTTGATTGTTTTCATGAAAAGGCGAGTGGCGGAAAATTATGGTATAATAAAATAACATGAGCTCCAGGACAAAGAAACGCGTGGCCATATTTGACATTGACGGAACGATTTTTCGCTCCAGTCTTTTGATTGAGTTGGTTGAAGCTTTGATTCAGGAAGGTATTTTTCCGGCCGGCTTTTGGAAGAAGTATGAGCGAGAATACAAAGAGTGGTTGAATCGCCAAGGATCTTATGAAAAATATATTCTTGCCCTGGTGTTGGCTTTTAATGAAAATATCAAAGGAGTGAGACACGTGGATTTTACGCGCGTCGGACGGCGGGTGATTGCTTTTCACCAAAATCGTGTTTATGGCTATACGCGCGATTTAATCAAGCAATTAAAAGCGAAAAAATATTATCTTTTGGCAGTTTCGCATTCGCCCATGGAGATTGTGCAGGATTTCGCGCGTGGCATGGGCTTTAACAAAGTTTATGGCCGGATTTATGAAATTGGCAAGGGTCGAAGATTCACCGGAGCAAGGCCTTATGACCATTTGATTGATGACAAGGGAAAGATTTTATTGCGCGTCGCTGAAAAAGAAAATTTGACTCTTCGCGGTTCGGTGGGCGTGGGAGACACTGAATCAGATGTGGCTTTTCTTAAAATGGTTGACCGGCCAATCTGCTTTAATCCGAATGAGAAATTATACAAACGCGCAAAAAGGCGCGGCTGGAATATTGTAGTGGAGAGAAAGGATGTAGTATATCATCTATGAACGGAATTTTTGCGGTTTACAAACCCAAGGGCCCGACGTCTCCCTAAGTGTCTTTGCGAGGAAGCGAGCCCCGCCTTCGGCTCTGAGGCTCAGGCTCGAAGAGAGTTTGTCGAGGGGTGAGCGACGAAGCAATCCCGAAACCACAAGGTAAAAGCGTCTGTGACCACGTCCGATCTCCTTAAGAGCAAAGGCCTGACAATGTAATATTATGCGTCAAAAAGAGTATTACACCTATATCATGACCAATCAAAGGCACACCACCCTTTATACAGGAATAACCGGTGATTTATCCCATAGGGTATATGAACATAAAAATAAAGTAGAAAAAGGTTTTACTAAAAAATATAACATCAATAAATTAGTATATTACGAAGTATTTGATAATCCGGATGAAGCGATTGCCCGTGAAAAGCAGATAAAAGCCGGTTCAAGAAAAAAGAAAATTGAATTAATTAATAGAGATAATCCCAATTGGCGGGACTTAGGTGAGGATTTTGAGGCAGATGACGGTTAGCCCATATGGGCTCGGGATTGCCGCGTCACTCCCTCCGGTCGCTCCTCGCAACGACACTTTATTTGCGGGATTGCCCACTTGCCGGCAGGCAGGCAACGACACTTTATATGAACGGAATTTTTGCGGTTTACAAGCCCAAGGGCCCGACGTCTAATGATGTTTTGAATATTATCAGAAAGAATACGGGCATTAAAAAAGTGGGCCATGCCGGGACTTTGGATCCGCTGGCGTGCGGGGTTTTGGTGGTGGGCGTGGGCCGGGAGGCGACCAAGACATTGTCCGAGGCCGTGAAAAAGGAAAAAGAATACGAAGCCGTAATTCGTTTGGGAATAACCAGTACGACCGATGACGGGGAGGGAGAAAAACAAGAAATCAAGTGCAAAAAGCCGTCCACGGCCCAAGTGCGAGAGGCGGTCAAGCCTTTTGTGGGAAACATTTTACAAGTGCCGCCCCCCTTTAGCGCGATCAAAGTAAAGGGGCGTGAGGCTTATAAGCTGGCTAGACGCGGTCAGAAAGTGGAGCTTAAGCCGAGGCCCGTGCAAATTCACGATCTAAAAATTTTAAAATATGAGTGGCCGTATTTGAGTTTAAGGCTGGTCACCGGGCCCGGAGTTTATGTTCGTTCGCTGGCGCGCGATATAGGCCAGTCCTTGGGCACGGGCGCGTATCTTTACGAGCTGGAAAGAACCAGGGTGGGGGATTTTACCAAAGAAAAGGCGGTGAGCCCGTATGATTTTAAAAAATAATTTATGTCTAATTTCCCGGCTTTACAATACCGAGATTTACCCAAGGCGCCGCATTGGACAAAGGCTTTGGGCGTGGGCATCGTGGTGATGGGCATGGCCATTGGCACGGGCGAGCTGATTATGTGGCCGCACCTGGTGACCAAGTACGGCCTGGGTTTGCTTTGGGCGGCGTTTCTCGGAATTAGCATGCAGTATTTTATAAATCAGGAAGTGGCGCGCCACGCCTTGGCCACGGGTGAAAGTTTTTTCACTTCTTCAACGCGCGTTTTTAAGTGGTTCGCGCCTTTTTGGTTTTTCTCGGCCATTCTGCTTTATATTTGGCCGGGCTGGGCCGCGGCCATGGGCACGACGCTGGCTGAATTATTCGGTTTTGGCGGCTATACCACGTGGGCCTGGCTTAGTCTGGCTTTGGTTTTGCTTTTGACTTTTAGCGGACGGGTGGCCTATATCATGCTTGAGAAATCTTTAAAAATTATTGTACCCGCGTTTTTTATTTTACTTCTGGGGGTTAGTTTTTTAAATCTTAAACTGGTGCATTTGAAAGAAGCATTGTTTGGACTTCTAAACTTCGGGTGGATTCCGCAGGACATTGATTTTAATGTTCTTTTGGCCGCGATTGTTTTTGCCGGCGCCGGCGGCATGCTCAATCTTTGCTTATCTCTTTGGTACCGCGATAAGCAGGCGGGTATGGGAAAATATGTGGGCCGGATTACCAATCCGATTACCGGCAAGGCCGAGGCCGTGACCGCGGTGGGATACGCCTTCAAGCCGAGCGCGGCCAATCTTAAAAATTGGAAAAAGTGGATGCGCTATATCCGATTTGACCAGGGAGTTATATTTTGGTTTTTAGGATTGTTCACGTTGGTGCTTTTGAGCCTTAACGCTTACGTGGTTCTCAAGCCCCAGGGACTGGTGCCCGAAGGTTTGGATATTGCGGTTGTCCAAGCAAATATTTTCGGTCA
>JAHJFT010000057.1 GCA_018824325.1 Patescibacteria group bacterium | reverse complement strand
TCCAACTGGGCGCGGATGGTCGCGTCCTCTCCCACCAGAAGCTCGGAAATGGATTTGAGTTTCGTCAGGTCTTCGTATTTCTTGGGAAAATAAAAAATGAGATCCTTTACGGTCTCAATACCCAAGCGCCTAAGCTGTGTTTCCGTCACTCGGCCAACGCGCGTTAAGTCTTTGATTGGTGTTCCAAATTCTAGCACGATATTATTTTTTTAAAAATGCCTGTGGCATTCGAAGCTCCGCCGTAGGCGGGGCGAAGAATGCGCCCGAGACGACTCGAACGTCTGACCTCATCGCTGCGCAAGGCTGCGCTCCCCGCCTGCCATCACCCATGCCCTCACCCCGATTCGAACGGGGATCGCAGGCTCCGCAAGCCTGCATTCTATCCATTGAACTATGAGGGCTCAGGTCATGACACGCTAGGCCCGCCTGCCATGCCATGCGGACAGGCATTGGCGGGCAGGTATCCAACTGAGCTACGGGCGCGTAATGACACTTGACAATTAACAGTTAGCCGCTTAGTGATTTCTATAATTTCAAAATGCGGCTTAATATGTCGCTCAAGGTCTCGTCTTCCCGCTCAAGGTCTTCCTCAATAAATTTCGCAAGATGAGTCCTGACATTATTTGGATTCATTTCTCCCATGGGTACGGACAAACGCTCGCGAAACGGCATCTTAAACTCAAGATATAAACTATTTACTTCGGGCGGCTGGTAAACAATGGCAAAATTTTTAAATTGATTATAATTGTAGTTTTTGGTATCCACCTTGACGCCGGTTAAGCCAAGCTCAAACTTAATATTCTTCGGCTCTCGGACCGCGCTCAATATCATTACCACGACAATAAGAACAATAATTATCGCGAAAAGAAAATTGGACGTGGCGATAGAGTAAACAAGCAATAAAGCTCCGAGTATAAACGAGATTATATACCAACTTAACGAGCGTTTATGTTTGACAAGCTCGGGTATTTCCCAAGCAATGTTTGATTGTATGTTGCTTTGTTCTGGCATATTTTAATAAAATATTTACTTCGGAAGGGGTGGGATTCTCCGCCAGAGGCGCCTGTCAGCCTCAGGCTGGGATGCGCCTCTGGCGCAGAACCTCCGCTACCCTTTCGGATACTCCGGTTTTTCGGCGACCCCACACCAATTTCTACTTTTTTTCATCGGTGGGGGTGGGATTCGAACCCACGGTCCTCGTGAAAGGACTCCGGTTTTCAAGACCGGTGCATTCGTCCACTCTGCCACCCCACCTCATTTTTATTGATAACGAGGGGGTTATGCTTTTTTTTGCGAAATAGTGCGGGGCAGGCCGGTGCACTGCGCCATGGACCGAGCTTCGCTCTGGTTCATGGTTCATCTACTTTGCCACCCTTCCAAATTAAAATCGCAGCATTTTTAACCAACATCTTGTTCTTCCAATAATCCGGCCTTTTTTGCTTTTGCTAATTCCTTTTCCTCGGCCCCAGTTATGGCTTTTTTTGCATCTGGCAAAAAATTCTCCATCTCTATTTTACTAATGTACTGATTTTTACCAGACTCCGGAAGGGTATAGCTGTCGACACATATCGTAACTCTAAAATGATATTCAAAACGTTTACCTGAACCAATGTACTCCCGCGCTCTTTTTTGTAGCGTATTGCGTATTATTGCTGAAATAAGCGTGCCTGCCTTGTCACCATTCTTGCTTTCCCGTATAAAATCCTTAAAGCTATCAAGACACATTTCAACCTCCCGGCTAATTATTTCTTCGGCTCGCTTTTCTCTAAACTTCCGCTTTTCCTCATCCGTTTCAGTCTTCTTTCCTTCGTCATCCATTTCATAACCCCCGATAATCTCTGCCGAGTCTTCAGCTGGTTCTTCTTTGTCGGGTTCACCTTCAGGAATCTCAAGATATGCCCTTTCCATATCCTTGGTTTTTGCAACGACCTTGGATAGTCTTTCTTGTGCCTCTTCAAGAGAAATTTCAGTCGCAGTTTTCTCAAGAACGGGAGCTATAATCTCGAGCTCTGCTCTTAATTCTGCGAGCTGTTTACCGTCTTCTGCCGTTTGTTCCTTTGAATTTTCAATTATTTCTGATAAAACTTCTGCTTCGTTCTGCGCTTGCTCTAATGACTCGAACTCGGGATCGTGATCTAAAAGCTCGACTTCTTGATTCGCTTCTTTTTCTGGAATTGGCTTTATTTCTTTTTCTGGAATATTTTTAGATGTTTCTTTTTCCATAAATATATATTATATTCCTTTCTTTACCGATCGATGGCGGAGAGGGAGGGATTCCCGCTCGCTCCGACTCGCGGCCCGGGACGCTGCGCACCGCCCCGCTTTGCGGGGCTCTCGCGCCCTTCTAATCCTTCCTTCTTTACCTCCATCGTAATTATTGCAAAAATTTTTTCCTTTCTCCAGTCAATGGCGGAGAGGGAGGGATTCGAACCCTCGGTAAGAGCTAAATACCCCTACAACGGTTTAGCAAACCGCCGCCTTCAGCCGCTCGGCCACCTCTCCAGCTTATTATCTTATTTTCTTTTATTCAGATACTGATTAATAATATCTCTATACTGACGTTTCAAAAACCTTTTTCCCTCGGTTGTTTTTAAAAATCTTTCCCTCCTGAGGGCATCGCTTTTTAAAAGATAAGCCTCATATCCGATAAGCCTAGCGGGTAAGAAATTTTTCGTTGATTTAACCTTGCCTTTTTTATGTTCGTCGATTCTACGTGGCAAGTCATCGGTAAACCCTTTGTATAAATCTTCATTGCTTAACAGTAAAAAATATACGTAATACATAACAGTATAAAAGAATAATTGGAATGACCCGAGGTTAATCTACAATGTAACAATTTAGCCAAGTCATTTGTCCAGGCAGGAAAACTGCCTTTTGCCACATTTTTTTAACCCATTATCAAACGGATGGATTCGCCCAGTCATTCGACTGGGCGCCCGATCGAATGATCGGGCGAACCCTCGGTAAGAGCTAAATACCCCTACAACGGTTTAGCCCGGTCATACGACCGGGCAGGCAAACCGCCGCCTTCAGCCGCTCGGCCACCTCTCCAAAAATGTTTATTATTGTGGTCTTGGCCAAGAAACTACGGAGCCCCTTTATGACGCCACTCGGCCTGCCCCCCGAAGCTTTAGCGTAGGGGGCCACCTCTCCATGCCTAGTATATATGAAGTTCATCTATTTTAGCATGTTTTTATTTTTTTTCAAGACCTTCTCGCCATAACGCAGGCCTCTACTCGGCTGGCTTGAGCATTGAGCAATGTCTTGGCCGCTTCCCGGATAGTTGAGCCCGTGGTGAAAACATCGTCCACGAGCAAGATTTTCTTGCCCCGAACCCGGGTCGGATCCACAGCCGAGAAGGCGCCGACAATATTTTTCTCCCTTTGCTCATCGTTTAATTGCGCCTGCGGCGGCGTATTTTTAGTTCTACTCAAAACGGAGGTATTAATTTCCGTTCCAATTTCCGAGCAAAGAATCCGGGCGAACGCTTCAGCTTGGTTAAAACTTCTTTCTAAAAATCTCCGGCGGTGCAATGGCACGGGTATGACCAAGTCATACCTTCGCTGTTTGAATTGAGGATATTTTGCAAAGAACTGCTTGGTCAATCTTTCTAAAATCTGGACCGTCTCTTCCACGCATTGATATTTAAAATTTTGTATTAAGCTCTGCCAAAGACTGTTCTTGTAAAACCCCAGATTTATCAGGCGGAAAATGGCGTGCGCCGGAAGGCAATTTTGACAAACCCGCCCATCTTCTGTTTGGGTTGGGCAAAACGGGCAATGATTGGCCTGGCGCAATTCGATTTTTTTGAAACAGGATTCGCAGCACCAAAGCCCTTCCTCTCCGCAACCAATGCACGTTCGGGGGAAAAGGAAGTCAAAAAGCGATTCTTTTATAAAATTAATTTTTTTGCTTATTTCCATGTGGCGCTCGCGACAAGCCAGGCGCCGTCCAGCCTTGAAAGTCCGAGCTCCAAAGCCTGGTAAAAAATTCTATCCGCCTGCCCCTTCTTGGTTTCCCGTCTTTGCGTGTTTATCTCAATCGTGGCCGTACCCGCGGTTAGATTAAATGACTTTATATCAGACGTTATCACTTTGGTCAACATTCCGTAATACGCCTCATCCGATGCTTGCGAAACGCGGCCTTGGACAATATAATCCCGGGCCCAAGACTGCATTGTCTCGGTCATGAGCGGCAGTAAATCTTCCACGTTTTCAAAATCGCCTTGATTGGAAAAACTGCCGAATCTTTCGGCAAAAAGACCGGCCAAGCTTAAAACTTTTTGTTGTTCCACTTCTTCGGGCTGACCGAGCGCAAAAGGAAGCGCCACCTCCTCGGTGGCCGTGCCTGTGCCGCTCAAACCCGTTCCTTGGCCACCGGACAGGCCCGGCGTTGTTTTGGGCTGGTTCGTGACCACGGACGAAGGCTTAAAAATTATCGGCGGCTTGGTGATCAGCGCCCAAATCAAAAACATTATACCGGCAATCACAATGACGATTATCAGGATAATTAAACCAATTTTTATTCCTCGACTCATGGGTAGATATTAATTTTGTCTTTTTTAAAATTTTAGGCTTACTCTGCGTTCTTGGTTGACTCTAGGACGATGAAGAAAATGGAAAATGGAAATTTTAAGTCCCGCGAGCCTCAATTTCCAATTTCTCCCGCCCGCGGCGGGACCCCGCCAACGGCGGTGGCAGTTTCCAATTTTTCCTTAATATCACATGGCAAGCTAAGAATAATAAACTTCATTTTACCTCTATCGCGCAAAACTTGGTTTTATATATTCATCAACGGGGGTTCGCTCTCTTTTCGCGGCTCGGGAGCGGGCGCGGATGCGGGTGACGATTCTTGTTCCTCGGGTTCTTGAGGCTCGGCCTGACTGTACATCTCCTGTTCAAATTGCTTTTTGGCCGATTCGATTTCCAAAAGCTGTCTTGGGTCCGAAGTAATTAACTGATCTTCAGTATAAGAAGCCACAACCTTGATGGCAGCGTGTTTTGTGCCGGCAAAGAATATACCCTCTCCCACGGCGCACTCCAAGAGCAAATATTTTTCTCCCTGGGTCAGCATGAAGGTCTTTTGCACCAGATCTATGGCCGCGGGCGACTGTTTCATAAGCAACTGAAGAGCCGAATTGGTCACAATGGCCCGACCGTACGCCGAATTGAGGAAATCATTAACATCTTGCGTAATCGTCGTCACTCCCAAATAATACTTGCGGCATCGCTTGACCAGGGCGTAGATAAACTTGGCGCTGTCCTCGTGCATCATCAGCCACCAGGCCTCGTCAATGATGAGCATTCTCTTCTTTGTTTCCGAGCGCACCACGTTCCAAATATAATTTACGATCGTATAAATTGCCATTGGCCTAAGCTCATCTTCCAAATCGCGTACGCTAAAAACAACCAGCTGGGCTTTCATTTCCACGGTGGTTGGAGAATTCAAAAGGCCGGCAAAGGTGCCTTCGGTATATTTCTTGATTCTTATAACCAAGTCCTCGGTTCCTTCCATGCCCTCAAGAATCTCCTGCAGATCCTGCATAATCGGCGGCTCGGCTTTTGTCAAATCCGCTTCGGGCGTAATATCTTTTTTTGCGTATGTCTCAAGAAGAGCGCGGTCGAGTATTGAGTCTTCCTGCGTGGTCAATTTGCCAAGCATAAGGCGCAGCAATCCCTTCAGGGTGATGACCGCGCTTCGGATAATGTCTTCGGTGCTTACTTCTTCCCCCATGGGCCGGGGCAGATCAAATGGGTTTATTTTGCTTTCCGAGGCAAGGGAAATATTTATGTACGTGCCACCAACCGCGTCGGAAAGGTGCTTGTATTCCATTTCCGGATCAATAACCAGCACGTCTATGCCGAGCATGAGGCTGCGCAAAATTTCCAGCTTTACGGCATAGCTCTTGCCCGCGCCCGAAGTGGCAAAAACAACCATGTTGGCATTGGGCATGGAAAACCGGTCAAAAAGAATCAAACTGTTGTTATGCCGGTTGATGCCGTAAAGGATTCCGTTGTCCGAAGTCAGCTCGGCCGAAGTAAAGGGAAACGAGGAAGCGATCGGAGAAGTGTTCATGTTAAAGGTAATCATGAGCTCATCATTGCCCAGCGGGACGCAGGAATTAAATCCCTGCTCGGCCTGGTAAAGCACTCTTTTGGAATAAATGAGCTTGGAGCCAAAAGTGGATTCAATGTCTTCGGAAACCGTGTCCAGCTCTTCAAGGTCTTTGGCGTAAATGGTCACGTAAAGCGCGAATTGGAAAAAATGCTCAATGCCCTGAGTCAGGTCATCTCTCAATTGTTCAATATCTCTAAGCGCGGTTTCGCGAATCGGGTCGCGCGGCGCTCCTTTTTCCGCGTCGGACACGATTTGGGCTTCAAGTATGCCCACTTTTTTCTTCATCTGTTTTAAGATAATCGGCGCCTTAACCGGATAAAAATACATTGCAATGTCCAGGGTATGGCTGTAATTTATTACCGGCGTGGCCCAGCCCACGCTCACGTATCTTGGATAAGTAATAACAAAAATGGTTCTCACGTAACTGTCGCCCAAGCGCAGGTGCGACGGCTTAACCTCAAAAGAAGCCGGGGCGATCAAATCCCTGATAGTGACAACTCCGCGGCGGTAGATGCGCTCTTCTTCAAGCTCAATACGGGCCTCTTCCGCTTCGGCGCGGGCCTGGGTTTCCCGCTTGATGATTTTCCCGGTCGGCGCCGAAGGCCTCGGACGCTCTTCCGGAGTAATTGCTTCTTTTGGTTTAAAAGGCATATTATTCTTCTATTTGTATTTTACTTAAATCTTTCACCTTCTGGCTCTCGTAAACTTCGGGGTTGTAGACGCTGTAATAAAGTTCAATCAAACTTTGCGTGTCCAAAACAATGGCCGTAAGCCCGATTCCCTGAAGCGCGGTGGTCAAATGGTTAACGCGCATAAAAAGTTCCTTGCGCCGGCTTTGGAAGCGCTCATCTTTGAGCTTGAGGCTGACAACCGGGGAAATTATCTCTTTCAACCGAGCGAAAAATCCTTTCCTCTTATTGGTCAGCGGGTCATAGGGTATGACCGCGAAAAATCTCTTGCTCATAATATCGCCGAGACTGACCAGTTCGCTGATGAATCCGCGATAATCCGCGATTTGCGCCCTGAGTAGTTCGTTGGTTTGTTTTTTCTGCTCTTCCTGGAGAACGTTCAAATATTTTTCAATATTCATTTTCCTTGATTGGATGACGATCTGTAAAGAATAATCCAAGGAATTTAAAAGCTGCATGTAAGCGGAAATGATCGCCGCCTGTTCATCGCTTGATTTCAAGGAAAAATTAATGCTTGAAACCACGACCACGGCCCGCAAGGTACCGTCTTTCAAGACCACGGTATCTTCTTTTATTTCGGCGATATCTAAAAATCTTTGCGTGGACGGTCCGGGTTTTGATATTTTTTGTTTAGGCATAGTCTTCTGGTTTATATAAACCGCCGGTATTTGCCACCAAGACAAGCTCGGAAAGGCGGCTGGTGGCAAGGGGTTCTTTTTTGGGCGGGATGGGGGCGGGCTTTGTCACTTCGGATTTTATGTACATGCGAAGTTCGGACGTTGCCAGCTCCTTGTCCCAAATTCTTAACTTAGGTTTTTTTAAAGTCTGCGTTAAATTTAATAAAAAGAAATGAAAGGGCATGCCGTTTACTTTTATGAACGAAATTACGATGCCGACGCCAAGCAAGATAACGGCAATCGGGATAAACAGTGCGGTAACAAGCAATTTATAAGAAATAAATATCAAAAAGAAATCTGCCAGCATGATAACAAACTGCCTGGTGGTAACCGGACCGATGATTTTGTCCTCAACGTCAATGAATTGTGGGACAACGAATTTCTCCATACTTCTTAAAATTACTTTCAATCTACGGAATTACTTTTCTATCTACGAAATTACGAATACGGTACGAATATACGAATTCATGATGAATGTTCAATATTATAATGCGTGTCCAAAAAAATATTCGTATATTCGTAAAAAATTCGTAATTTCGTAGATTATTTAATCCTACACCTTAAGTCCTTGATTCAACTCGAGTATGGCCTGAAATTCGTCCCAGGTTAAAGTTTTTCTACCCTGTCTCTGACGGTCGCTGACTATTGTTTGGATATTTTTACCGCCCTGAAAAGCCTCTTGAATCAAATTTAAATAAAACTGATTGACCGGGCTTTCCTGCCACGCGGATATTGCCTTTATCTTTTTGTCAAAAGATTCTTCTTCCAAAAGCTCAATTTTGTCTTTAATTTTCAAAGATGCCTCTTTCGCGTCCCGAGAAAGTCTGCGGAAATCTTCCATTTTCATCTGCCTCAACTCCTCTATCGGTCCGACCAATTGTTTGGAAAATTTGATTTCCTCCATCTTGGGCTTGCCGGCCGGCGTACTTTGCGGAGAAATTCTGACTTTGGGTTTTGGGCGGGACGGCATTGGGGCGGGCTGGGGCGCGGGCCGACTTTGCGCCGGGTGGGCAATATGAATTTTTTCTTGGGGAACGACCTGGCCGGGCGCGCTCGCTGACTTGGGCGCGGCAAGCAATTTGGGGGCTTGTTTCGCCTGCGCTTCTTTGGCAAGGTGCTCTTTTCTAAACGAAGGAATATTTTTTTCTTCTTCCAAGGAGAGAGGGGCTGATTATTTTTCTTCTTTCTCCCGAGGAAGGGGCGACGGCGTCCGACCGGTCAGAGCGGCGAATCTCTTGTCAAGTTCCTGATGCTCTTTGTCCTGCTCTTCTCGCTTGCCTCTTTCTGTCTTTTTAATTTGTTCAGTTTCTTTCTCTTTTTCCATTTTCACCAAACGCTCGCGCAACGGCTGACTCATTTTATCAATCAACTCGGCCAGGGCGTCGGCTTTTTCCTTGGGCAGACCCAAACCGCCCTCCCTGGGACCGCGGGTTAAAAAATTCTTTGTCTCAAGCTCGTCGCGAACATCTCTTAAGCGGGCTCTTATGGCGGATTGCAGTCTTGCCTGCGCGTTCGGATCGGAAAATGCCAAACCGGACTGCTGCATTATTTCTTTTTCCAGTCGGGCAAACTCGCCGAGAACCGGACTTGGGATTATCTTTTCGCGTTCTCGAATAATTTCATCAATATCCTCGGGCCTGACCGTAAAAGCCTGGCCGCGGCCGGTTTCTTTTTTAAGCACGGCTTCGGAAATTTCGGGCTCAGACTTGGGAGCGAGAACCTTAGTCGCTCCGGGCGCTTGGGGCGTAATTGAAGGTTGGCTCGGCCGGGACGTTTGCTCAACAATTTTCACCAAGCCCTGGACTGAATCAATGTACTTAATTATCTGGTCAGCCAAACTCGGCGCGATATCCAAGCCGCCGATTTTGACGCCTCTGATCAAGTGATTTTTTATCTCAAAATCATCGCGAACGCCTTTGATTTTGGAAATAACTATGTTCTCCAATCGGTGTTTTAAAAATTTGTCAGGCAGTACAACCCGCAAATCACTAATTAAATTATCAGTCAATTCCTGTACACTCACCGCTTGCGGAACAACCTTTTTTTTAGGATAATCCTCAATCTTTCCCCCCAAATCTTTAATCTCTTGTTCAATGCCGGAAATCATGTTGGAAAGAGGTGCGAGTTGTTTACCCAGGATGGCTAAAGCCAGCGTATTTACTTTATCGGCTGGCCATCTTTTGAAATAATCGCGCAACTCTACCGCGAGAGCGTTAGGAGCTCTTTTTTTTTCAATGATATCCCAATAAATATCAAAAATAAAATCTATGTCCTTTTGGTTTAGCTGATACTTATTCTTTATGGTGAAATTCTCCTTGGTGATACCAGGGGAACTTAAATAATCCATTACGGCTGGGGGCACATACGAAGGCGCTGTAATTATCCCTTCTTGAGGCATAAAATAAATTAGAATTAACTACCTGTCACCACCCGGCGTATAATAGGATCAAGATTCATCTCCTCCATCGTCTTCTTGTACATTTCCCTCTCTTCGGGACTAAGCTCTTCAATTCTCTCAGCAGACAACTCCTTTTCCAATTTTTCATGAATTGCTTTAACAACCGCTTTGACCTTTTGTTCATCCTCTGGAGATGAGCTCCTAGCGATACCAAACGCATTTTTTAATGTTTTAGGACTCAGTCTCTGGATTACCGTCTTGCCATACCCCTCCTCGCCAGGAGGGGTGCTGGCATGTATGGCGTCTATGTCTAATGAACCTATCGATCTTGACGCCCTAACCCTCTCCACATAAGTAGACTTCGGATTAAATAAAGTCCTATCCGTGCCGGTAAGCTCTACACCAAAACTTGCCGCATCGACCTTACTGGGAAACTGGCCTGTTTTTGAATTAACCTTCCAAACCTCTGCGGCAGTGCCACCTACAATTTGGGCATCTGTTAAATCTTCCCTTATATCATCGCGATAAATATTTCCCCCGTACACGGATGGCGCTCCTTTTTCAACTTCCACTTCAGGAAATTCTCCCCATGCTTTTTCCATGACCGATGCCGGAACTACAGCTCCTTCCTGCGCCTTTTTTGCTTCTGCTTCTTTCAGTTTACTCTGCACAAAAACTTTCTTAGTTCGCTCACCAAATACTTTCCTGGCCCCGGCTGCGCCGGCCGGCTCAAATTTACCCTGCCCCTTATATACTCCGGCGCCAGGAAAATTGGCGCCATATTCACTTTTATAACCAAGGTATGACGTTCTTAACTCACCGCCAATCCTCTTTGAAACATCGTCTGCATCTGCTCTTTTTGCAAATTCATCTAAAAATTCTGTCTGGCGCCTTGCTTCAGGAGACATTTTTTGTATTGCTTGCTGATCAGCTGTTCTATAAACTTTGCGCCTCTCTGCTTCGTCTTCCATCAGGTGCGGGCTTTTTTCATATTGTTCCTTAACGAATTTTATACCCTCAATATCATTGGCCGATGTTGCTTCTTTTTGAAGCGCAGCCATTTCCTTTCTTTTTTCTCTTATAATATCATTCTCGTCCATACCCTTGGACTTAAGATAATCATCATCCGCTCCTTCAATTCTTGCTCTTCTCAAAGCTCTTCTTTCTACTTTTCCTGCAGCCGTTATGGCTGGGGCTGCCTTACGGCGTTCACGCTCTTCAGGCGTAAGATAAGGTATTCTCGCCGCCACTTCAGCCTCTCTTTTGCCGCCCTCTTGTCTAAGTTTGGCAACTTTGTCTGTAGCAAAACGACCAAAGCCTGGAACACGACTCAAGGCGCCATACATTCTTTCTCTGCCCCTGACCTGCTGGTCGCCCCAGCCGGCTCCGCCCTTGGCGCCCTTATAAAGCAGGGCGCCGGCGCCAATTGCCGTTCCCTTAAGGGCCGTACCCACAAAACCCTTGGTCTTTCCGGCCACGCTGCCGGCAAATTGACCCATAATGCCTCCGGTTTGCTGGGCGATCATGAGCCCGGCAAGGAGAAGAGCCGTGGCGATTACAAAGCTGACCATTGAATCGGTGGTGCCGCCTTCGG
>JAHJFT010000056.1 GCA_018824325.1 Patescibacteria group bacterium | reverse complement strand
TCTACAACACCATCAGATTGCATTCATCGCTAAATGACCGAACGCCGGAACGAGTATATTTTCAAAGGTCGGAAAGTGTCTCATCAAATTAGTAATTTCGTGTCTGAAGAATGGGGGGAAGTGTAGTTTTTTTATGTTTTCTTGTCCGTTCGAATCAAGTTATACAACCGACCCTTATTCAAAGATTAAATTTTTCTTTATTTTTTTGGCAAGGGAAAAATCTTTCAGGATTGTCGGTTTATGCTGAAAAAGATCAAATCCTTGTTGTTTGTACCTTGGGACTAGATGCCAATGTACATGCTTCGCCTCATCCATATACACTAAATAAACTTTTTTAATTTTAAGAGTTTTTAACAGGGCATTTCTTACCGCAAATACCGTGTCCATTAAATAATCATAATCCCTGTCCGGCAATATGCTTAAGTCAGAGAACTTTTTTTTCAAAACAATAACCACATGCCCTTTTACGAGAGGGTACTTCGCTAAACAAGCATACAACTTTTCGTCATTGTAAATTATTGATTTGGGGGACGCTTTTGGGAACTTGCCCATATCTTTGTCTTTGTTTTAAATTATATCAAACTTAATAAAAAAATAAAAATGTCCTTGACGTTTTCCTTTTGCAAAAAGTTAACGTCAAGGACACGCGAGTTGAGTGTTGAATGAGCTTTTTGGTCTTGGTTTCCTACTTCGGTTGCCGTTTCGCCATTATTTTTGTTCCGTCGCGGAGCTTAGGGCAACTTGCAACAACAACCCTGCTCGGCTTGCTTTCGGGGTACTGCATAGAAACCGAGGATTTTATAGTAGCCCCCGTTCTCGCCGATCCGGCTATCGGTGTAATCACGCTGTGTCTCGACGAAGAGAGCGCGTAGCGGGTTTGTCCGTGCCAGAGGTACATCGGCTAGGCAGAAAAGCAGTTCGCCTTTCTGAAGTTGCCTTCGCAATGAATCGAATGTACCGTTTTTGAGTTTTCGGCCGATTCGTCTGACTTCCTTACCGGGATTGTAATAGATGCCCATGTAAACACCTCCTTTCAAGGTATAAAATTTAGTATGAAGTCCTCATGGCAGGGGCCATTTACTGCGATTTAATAACGTTTAATGCTAACATGTTTGCGGAATTTTGTCAAGGGCTGGCCAGCCGCACGCATTCTATGCTCAATACGCCGTAACTTAAAATAGCATAAAAATATAAAAATATCCCTGAAGAAAGGGGGATATTTTTATATTCCTGTATTTTTATATTTTTATTTTTTTTGCCGGGGCACTTTTTTGATAATTTCCAGAACTTCTTCGGTTGAGTCAACGATTTGATAGAGGGCAAGGTCGTCTTTGGCAATGGTTTTGTACCGTTTGTATAGAATTTTATCCAAGATATCGGAGAAGGGCTGCCAAAAGTCGCGGCCGAACAATATCACGGGCATTTGCCCGATTTTTCCGGTTTGCATCAGAACCAGGAGTTCAATAGTCTGGTGCAAGGTGCCGAACCCGCCCGGAAATACGACAAAGGCGAGCGAGGGCGCGCTGATGATGAGTTTGCGCGTGAACGGGAAAAAAAAGCTCATTGATTTTTTTACATAGGCGTTGACCCTTACCTGGGAGTCAAAGCTCATGTTCAGGCCCACGGATTCGGCGCCAACGGCGTGAGCTCCCTTGTTGGCCGCTTCCATGATACCTGGCCCGCCGCCGGTGACGATGGTGTATTCCAGCTTGCCTAGTTCGCGGGCCAATTTTTCGGCTTGCTGGTAATATTGGGTTTCCGGTCCGAGGTGGCCGGTGCCCAAAATGGTGATGTCATTTTTCAGCTTGGTGACGAATTCAAAGCCCTCAACCAGTTCGGCCATGATGCGGAATATTTTCCAGTCAAAGCCGCGATCCTGGCCCATGAATTCGCCGGGCGCGAGTTCGCCGAAAAACGGCCGTTCTTTCACGTCTTTAATCAGTTCGGCGGCTTGTTCGGCCGTGTCCACTATCTTTATTCTCTGCAGGTCTTTTTCCGCGATGGCGCGGATTTTTTTCATGGGATACTGCTCTAGGAATCCATAGATTTCGTCCCAATAATCTTTAAAAAGGGCGATGACCGGAATTTTGGGCATGCGGTTTATTTCAATAAGGTCAAGGACTTCAAATAATTCGTCCAGCGTGCCAAAGCCGCCCGGAAAAAAGAAAAACGCCTGGGCCGGCGAGGTGAGCATGACTTTGCGCGTGAAAAAGTAATAAAAACCAGCGGATTTTTTTATGTATTTATTCAAGACTTGTTCAAACGGCAGTTGGATGTTTAAGCCCACGGATTCGGCGTTCACGCTAAAAGCACCCTTGTTGCCCGCCTCCATGATGCCGGGTCCGCCGCCGGTGATGATGGTGTGTTTGCGTTTTCCCAGGATTTTGCCCAGTTTTTCAGCTTCTTGATAATGCTTGGTATTTGGTTTGGCTTGGGCCGAACCGAAAAAAGTGACTTCGCGCTTAAGATCGGAGAGCAAGTGGTAGCCTTCAATAAATTCGGCCATGATTTTAAAAATGCGCCATGTGTCGCGAAAGTCAACCGGCTGATGGTATTTGGCAAATGGAATTTTTTGTTTTGGTCCGGACATGCCTTAATTATAACAGAAAAACAAAAGAACACCAGAACATAAAAACACAAGAACAATACTAGTGTCATTGCGAGGAAGCGAGTCTCGACCGTAGTCGGGACGAGCGACGAAGCAATCCCGAACCCATACTTGACATTCGCGCAATATGGGTACGGGATTGCCGCGCCCCGACTATCGTCGGGGCTCGCAATGACTATATTTTTGTTCTTGTGTTCTTGTGACGTCTATTTTCTCTCGCCGAGTTTTATTTTGAATTGGCCGGTTTTGCCGTTGCGCAGTATTTTACATCTAACCACGTCGCCGACTTTACAGTTTTCAATATGTTCCAAGAGCCCGTTTTTTTGAGTGACTTTTTTATCTTCAAATTCAAGGACAATGTCCATGGGTTTTATGCCGGCGCGCGCCGCCGGACCGCCGGGCAATACGGCGTGGCCGCCGGGCGCTTGTTCGGGCATGACCAGGGCGCCGTAGCTCACGGGCAGATTGTATTTTTCCTTAATATCTTTGCCGATGAGTACGTATCTTAGGCCGAGGCTGGGCTTCATGATGCGGCCGTGGCGTTTGAGGTCGAGCAGGTCTTTTTTGACCGCGTTTATGGGGATGACAAAGCCGATGTTTTGCGCGCCCAAAACCACGGCCGAGTTAATGCCGATAACTTGGCCGAAAATATCAACCAGCGGTCCGCCCGAATTGCCCGGGTTGAGGGCGGCGTCGGTTTGGATGAGGCCGCGAAGCTGTTCAGCGTGTCCGGAAAAGTCCATGGCGTGGATGAAGCGGCTTAGCCCGGAAACGATGCCGGTGGATACGGTGTTTTGGAAAGTGCCGAGCGCGTTGCCCACGGCAATGACGCTTTGGCCGAGCTCCAGCCGGCTTGAATCGCCGAGTTTGATGTGGGGCAGGCCGGCGGCGTTGATTTTTATAATGGCGATGTCATTGATCGGGTCGCGGGCCAAAACTTTGGCTTTGTATTTTTTTTCGTCCGAGGTGACGACCGTGTATTCGGAGTTCGGGTCAGCGACCACGTGCCGATTGGTGACGATGACGCCGCACGGGTCAACAATAAAGCCGCTGCCGCCGCCGACTTTCACTTTTTGTCTTTGCGCGCTTGGCACGATTAGGCCGAACGGCATAAGCACCTTGGACTTGGGCATGTTTTTTGAGATAACGATTGAAACCACGGCCGGGCCGATTTTTTTTACGGCATTGATGATGGGAGATTTTTCTTGAGACATACGTTTTTTAAAGTTGAGAGTTAATTGGTGTGTGTTGATTACTCGCTGTCTACGAATTACAAATAGGTACAAATATACAAATACCTATTAAGATAATCAATAAAATATTGAGCATGGGTCAAGAATTTGTATATTCGTAAGTATTTGTAATTTGTAGACTCCCAAGAAGTTAGTCTTTATTTTTATGTATTACCATTTGAGGAAAGGGTATTTCAATACCTTCTTGGTCAAAAGTAATTTTTATTCTTTTTCTAAGTTCGCCCGTGATGTCAGGTTCGCAAAGAGGTTTTGTTTTGCCCAGAATTTTAATGACCACGGACGA
>JAHJFT010000055.1 GCA_018824325.1 Patescibacteria group bacterium | reverse complement strand
GGGCCCAAAAGGTGAATTGAAAAATAATTTTGGCGTCATAGTTGGGATTAGTTTAAAGGAAGAAGACGGAAAAAAGCAAATTGTCACATCGGTGGCGCATCCGGAAGAATTGAATGAAAAAACTCATTGGGGCACGGTGCGGAGCATTATCGCCGGTATGGTGCAGGGGGTAAGCCAGGGTTTTGAAAAAAAGCTTGAATTGGTTGGCGTTGGCTACAAAGTGTCGGTGTCGGGTAAGGAGGTAAAGCTAGATGTGGGTTTTTCTCATCCGGTCAAATACCAGTTGCCCGAGGGCATTGAAGCAAAGGCGGAAAAAAATATTCTCTGCATAAGCGGGATTGACAAGCAGCTTGTTGGTCAGGTCACCGCCGAAATTCGCAGCGTTAGAAAACCCGAACCGTACAAGGGCAAGGGCATTAAATATGTTGGCGAGGTCATTCGTCGAAAAGCCGGCAAGGCAGCCAAGTCCGGAGCGGCGGGGTAGGAATATGTTTCCAATTTCAAATTCCATTCTATGAAAGATAAAATGAAACAAAAAAGAGAACAGGCCAAGAGAAGAAGGGCGAAGACAAGGAAAACAATCCGGGGCACGGCAAAGTGTCCACGGCTTGTTGTATCCAGATCGTTAAGGCATATTTATGTGCAGCTGGTGGATGATGAGGCCGGCAAAACATTAGTTGGCGTTTCTGATGCGTTGATTCCCAAGAAGAAGGGCATGGATAAAAAAGCCGTGGCCAAGGAGGTCGGGAATGAGCTTGCTAAGGTAGCCCTGGCAAAGGGGATCGACAAGGTTGTTTTTGATAGAGCCGGCTATAAATTTCACGGTCGCATACGCGAGTTTGCCCAGGCGGCGCGTGAAGGCGGTCTTAAGTTTTAATTCTATTCATTATGAAAGATAAAGAACAAATTGAAAAAGAAGAGCGTGAAAAGCAAGAGCAATCGGAAACTAGAGAGGTGTTGACCGAGATGAAGCCGGCCGGAGCGGCCGAGGTAAAGCCGGTAGAAGCGGAATCTTTGTCCGCCGAAAAGGTGGCGGCTTCTGGCGGAGAAGACAAGGCGAAGAAATTCGACAAGTCCAAGAAGGGCCAATGGTCGGGCAAGGGGCGGATCGCGCGAAGGTCAAGACCACGGGTACGCGAAGAAAAAGAATTTGAACAGAGGAGTTTGGATATTGCCCGGGTGACGCGTGTTACCAAGGGCGGTAAGAGAATGAGTTTTCGGTCCTTGATCGTGATTGGCGATGAGCGAGGCCGAGTCGGTTTCGGATTGGCCAAGGGCGCTGACGTTGCCATATCGATGGCCAAGGCCTACATTCAGGCGAAGAAAAATGTTATAAACGTACCGATTGTCAAAGAGACCATACCCCATGAAGTAAGAAAGAGTTTTGGCGCGGCCGAAGTATTGCTTAAACCGGCAACGCGCGGTAGTGGTATTAAAGCGGGCGGCGCATTAAGGGTAATACTCGAGCTTGCCGGCGTGCCTAATGCCACGGGGAAAATTATCGGTTCCAAGAACAAGATAAATAATGTAAGGGCGGCGTTCATGGCGCTTGAGAGTTTGCGGCATGATTCCGAGCGAAAAGATAAATAAGTATGACTTTAGGTTTAAACAAAATTAAATATAATAAGGGTGTAAGGAAGGGCAGGAAAAGAGTCGGTCGAGGAAATGCTTCTGGCCACGGTACTTATTCCACGCGTGGGCTCAAGGGACAGAGATCTCGTTCCGGGGGCAAGGGCGGATTAAAGCGGCTTGGTTTCAGGAGCGTGTTGAGGCGTATTCCCAAGAAAAGAGGATTTAAGAGCGCTTATCCGAAGTATGAAGTGGTCAATCTGGATAAGATCGACCAGGGTTTTGCTAATGGCGAAAAAGTAAATGTTCGAGCATTACAGAAAAAGGACATTGTGGGTAAAATTGATAAGAAGCGCGGTGTGAAAGTTTTGGGTAAGGGCGAGCTGAATAAAAAGTTGGTTTTTGAGGGACTGGTTTTGTCAGCGAGCGTTCAAGAAAAAATTAAAAAAGCCGGGGGTAAGATAATTTAATTATGTGGTGGAATAAACTTTTGCAAATTTGGAAGATAAAAGATTTGAGAAAAAATATTATTTTTGTGCTCCTTATGCTCGTGGTTTTCAGAATTGGGGCGCATATACCGGTTCCGGGCATTAATACGGATAATCTGCGTGAATTTTTTGATCAGAGCCAGCTCATGGGCCTTTTAAATCTTTTTTCCGGCGGAACAATGGAAAATTTTTCAATCATGGCTTTGGGAATCGCCCCCTATATTACGGCTTCGATTATTTTTCAGCTTCTCACCATGATTATTCCCCGATTGGAGCAGCTTTCCAAAGAAGAGGGTGGGCGTCAAAAAATAAATCAATATACGAGATTTGCCACCGTGCCTTTGGCCGCCCTTCAATCATACGCCATGATTGGCATTCTCCGGCAGTCGCAGCTGGATATTATCGGCCAGTTATCTTTTTTTGAACTCTTTACGATCATCATCACGGTTACTGGCGGAACAATATTTTTAATGTGGATTGGCGAACTTATTTCGGAAAAACATATCGGCAACGGTATCTCGCTCCTCATATTCGCCGGCATTATCTCCGGTTTGCCCAAATTTGTTCAGCAAGTATTTATCACTTTTGACCGCGACCAGTTATTTACGTTTCTCGTCTATGCAGGTATCGCTCTAGTGACGGTTATTGGCGTGGTTACGATCAATGAAGCGCAGCGCAATATTCCGGTTTCCTACGCGAGAAGGGTGAGGGGGATGCGCATGTATGGAGGCATGGATACACATTTGCCGCTTCGGGTCAATATGGCCGGAGTTATTCCGATTATTTTTGCCATCTCCATAATTTTGTTTCCTACCATGATCGCGCAATTTTTTATTAACGCGCGTACCGAATGGGTGGCGGCGCTGGCTCAGTGGACCATAGACCTGTTCCAGAACCAGGCGTTTTATGGTATTTTCTATTTTACCCTGGTGGTTGTTTTTACATATTTTTACACCTCGGTCATTTTTCATCCAGACCAAATTTCGGAAAATCTGCAAAAACAGGGTGGTTTTATTCCGGGTATCCGGCCGGGACGCTTTACGGCCGAATATCTTGGCAAGGTGACTAACCGAATTTTGCTCGCCGGTTCTTTGTTTCTGGGGCTGATTGCCGTGTTGCCGCTTCTTATGCAGGTATTCACCGGCACGCAGGTTTTGGTGATTGGCGGTACGTCCATTCTTATCGTGGTGAGCGTGGTTATTGAGACGGTCAAGCAGGTGCAATCGCAGTTGACCATGCGCGAGTACGAGGGGTTTTAATAAAATTCAGGCCTAATAAGTTTTTTGGTGCGGCCTGGTTTTTTTGTTATAATATAGTAATCAATTTTAAATCATTTTATGGCAGACAAAGTCTACCTTACGGACGAACAAATTCGTAAACTCACGCTTTTTATTGATACCTTGAGCCAAAAAGAGAGGGAGACGGTGCGTGACCTGCTCAAGAGAATCAAGGGTGACGGTATTTACGAGGCTGAACTTCATCGCGAGCTTTTGAAGCTGAGAAAAGAATATTTAATCAGCGAGATCGACATGAAGAATATTGAGCAGGCGATTTTTGAGGAAGGATGATTTTTATAAAATGAAGAAAGCAAAGATACCTTTTATAATAATAATTCAGGGCCTTGCCTGGTTTTCGATTTGCTTTTTTTTAATAATCATTACCGCAAGGTTTATTTTTCTCAAGGCCCCGATTTATGTGCCGAGCGAACCTGTTTCCATTTGGTATTTTTTGCTGCTTTTCCTCTTAATGACTTTGCTTTTTTTTCTACTAGTTCGAAGAGTGAAGAGCCGGATTTTTTTTGAGGCGTTCCTTACTTTGGCGGTTTTTGCCGGCCTTTGGTTTTTATGCGATATTTGGTTAAACAGCGATTTGGCCGTGGCGGCCGCGCTCGGTCTAACGGCGCTCAAGTTTTTTTATAAAAGAATCTGGTGGCAGAATTTGGTGATTGTTTTGGGCGTGGCCGGTATCGCGGTCAGCCTTGGTTTATCATTGCCATGGATTACCGGTTTAGCGCTACTCGTGATTTTGAGTTTTTACGATATTGCGGCGGTGTATGCGACCGGCCACATGGTGCAGATGCTCAAGGGGCTGGTTGAGCGCGGGGTTATTTTTGCGCTTATTATCCCGACGAAAGCCGGCCGGCTTGGCCGGCGGCTTAAAGAGGTGAAGCCGGGTGAAGATTTTATGCTGCTTGGCACGGGCGATTTGGCGTTGCCCGGGCTTTTTGTCGCCGCGCTTGTTCGCGAGAGTACGGTTTGGGCGACGTTCGCGGCTTTTGGCGCAATGCTCGGTTTTATTCTTATGAATATAATCTTTGCCAATCAGGCGCAAAAAAGGCCAATGCCCGCTTTGCCGCTGATTGCCGCGGGAGCAATATTGGGGTTTCTGGTGGCACTTGTTCTAAGGATATAATAGGTAAAAATTTTACATTATAACCATAGATAATAAATAAATTCCAAGCACCAAATTCCAAATTACAAACAAATCCCAATGACCTAAATTCCAATGATCAAAACACGGGATGTTTGGAATTTTGGTCATTATTCCGTAATTTGGATTTTTTTCGTGTTTTAAGATATTATGAAAAATATATAAAAACTATGAATATAATCTTGATAGGTACCCAGGGTTGCGGCAAGGGGACGCAGGCGATAAAGCTTTCGGAATATTTTAATATCCCAACTATTACCATGGGTGAAGTTCTGCGTGAAGAAATTGAAAAAGGTACAGCGCTTGGTAAGCTGGCCGCTTCCTACATGAATAAAGGCATGCTTGTGCCTGACGATCTTGTGGGCTCTATTATTAGAAAAAAACTTCAAAGGGATGAGTATGGTTTGGGTGTAATATTAGATGGCTATCCAAGAAATATTGTTCAGGCCGAAGAGTTTGATACGTATTTTCAGCCCGATTATGCAATTCTTCTTGAGATCTCGGATGAGGAAGCAATAAAGCGGGTTACCGGCAGAAGGGTATGTCTCAAGTGTGGAGAGAATTTCCACACGCTTTACCGGCCGTCTAAGGAACCGGGGCGGTGCGATAGGTGCGGCACAAAGCTTAAAGTAAGAGAGGACAGCACGCCCGAGGTGGTGAAAACAAGGCTTGAAGTCTATCATTTGCAGACCGAGCCATTAATTGGTTTTTATGAAAAAAAAGGCGTGTTTATTCGGATCGACGGAGAACGCTCCATCTCCGAAGTGTATGAAGATATTATTTCCAAGATCAAAGAGCATGAGCTACGTCACCAAAAAACAAAACAAGAGGTTGAGATTATGGCTCAGGGCGGCGCGCGCTTGGCCAAGGTTCTCGCCCGACTTAGGGGGATTGCCAAGCCGGGCGCGGAAACCGCGGAACTGGAACGGCGCGCCCAAGAGTGGCTTAAAGAACTTGGCGCCGAGCCTGCTTTTTTAAATTATCGGGCTGGCCGGAGCGGGAGTCCATATCCTTGCAGTGTTTGCGTTTCCTTGAATCAGGAGATCGTGCACGGTCTTTCCGTGCCCAGCCGTGTTTTGAAGTCAGGTGATTTGGTGAGTTTGGATTTTGGCGCGAAATATAAGGGGCTTTACACGGACATGGCCATTACTTTTTATTTGGGGCGCGCGCCAAAAGAGGTCAAACGATTGATTAAAATAACCTATGATTCGCTTCGGCGGGCGATTCGCGTAGTGCGCCCGGGCAATAATCTATCCGACATCGGAAAAACAATTGAGTCGTGTGTTGCCAAACATAAACTGGGAATTGTCAGGGATTTGGTGGGTCATGGCGTGGGCTACGCCGTGCATGAGCCGCCACGCGTGCCAAATTATGACGACCCGACTCTTGCCAAGATTCCGCTTGAGCCGGGCATGTGCCTGGCTATTGAGCCGATGCTCACTTTGGGGGATTTCAAAATTAAAACTCTTGAAGACGGCTGGACAGTCGTGACCAAGGATGGGAGCCTTTCGGCACATGCCGAAGTGACCGTGGCCGTGACCGAGAAGGGGCACAGGATTTTGACGCCGTTCATTGATTGAAGGGTGATGAGGGGTTATTAAGGGTGATGACGGGGGATGAAGGGTAGAATTGTTTCTAACGCTTCATCACCCCTTATTACGCCTTATCTCCCTTCATCACCTCTCTGGCTTATATAAAATTTATGAAATATCTAGGAATAGATTACGGTGAAAAAAGAATCGGCTTGGCTTTTGGCGATGACCAAGTAAAAATTGCCACGCCTTTTATGGTTTTGGAGAATAAGGGGCTGGACAAAGTTTTGCCCGAGCTGGTGGAAATTTTTGAGCAAGAGGGTATTGAGCAGATCGTGGTCGGCGTGCCTTATTCTTTGGGCGAGAAGCGGGACGGAGCAGGCGGACAAGAGCAAGCGGTTCTGGATTTTATTTCGCGCTTAGGTGCGGGGACGATAATTCCGATCGCGCGCCAGGACGAGCGATTTACCACGGCCCAAGTTGACAAGCTTATGGCCGGAGAAAAGTATAACAAGCGAAACAGAGATGCTATCGCGGCGATGTTGATTTTGCAGGGTTATTTGGATAAACTTTAAAGAATGAAAAATTAAAAACCAAAAATAAAAAACAAATATTAAAAATAAAAAATTTGAGGAGCCTCCTTGCTTTTTAGACCTCGCGTACCTTTGTGGAAGTTTTTAATATTTAGTTTTTGTTTTTAATTTTTTATCTTTAATCTTTGATTTTATCTTGGGTTTATGGCTATAACTTTTAGAACAGAATCAATTGTTATAAAAAAAGAACCGTGGAGAGAAGTAGACCGGCTTTATACTTTGTATACGCGCCGGGCCGGCAAACTTAAGGTTTTGGCCAGGGGTTCCAGAAAATTTGAAAGCAAGCTGGCCGCGCACATGGAGCCTTTTTTGATTTCCGACGTGATGATCGCTCGGGGTAAGCAATTTGACAAGCTGGCCGGCAGCGAGCAGGTTTCGGCGTACGCGCGCATTGACAAGGATTTGTCCAAGCTCGCTATTTTAAATTATTGTTTTGAAGTTTTGGACAGCCTTACCAGTTTTGGCCAGCGCGATGATAAGACTTTTGATTTAGTAAAAGAACTTTTGGAAATTGTTGAGCAAAATCACTTGAGCCTGGAGCACGGTTCTTCTCTTCCCAGAGTTTTTGTTCTAAAATTGTTAGCACAATTAGGCTACAAGCCCGAACTTAACCAGTGCCTTGAATGCAAGCGGGACGCCCGCGGGCCGGAATTTTTTTTCAACTCCGGTCGAGGCGGCATTCTGTGCGGTGCGTGCGCGCGTCAGCCCAAGAACCAGGCTTTTGAACAGACGCAAATGAGCGGCCAAGCGCGACAGGCCTTGAAACAATGGCACGATGCCGGGCTTTTTGAATTTTTGCGAGCGGATTTGCAAAAAGACACGGTTCAGTACTTAAACGATATTGTTGATGATTTTTTGAAGTATCATATTGAAAAAGAGTTGAAGAGCGAGGCATATTTGCGCGAGGTGGTTGGCGTATAGGAGTAGCGAACGAAAGTTCGCGCCAATAAGCAGATGAAGTCTTAATTGGCGTAGACTTTCGTCTGCTACTCCTTTTTTCTTTTTTGGCCGTCAGAAGTGGTCTTGACGTCCGTCGGGGCGCCGGAGACCAAGACAGCACAGACTTGCTTTTGGCGGCTCCAGCCTGGGGCTGGAGCTATTTTGCATATTGGGTAGGTTTGTCCGAATTGTACGACCCTGCCAATTTGCATACAGGCTCCTAGCCTAAGGCTGGGAGCCACCGATGTGTGGAGGTGGTTGGCGGGGCGCGTCTCGGAGACCCGCCCCGCCATTTGGCGGGACAAGACTTTAGCCGGAGACCTTTTTGGCACGGCCGTACATATTTTGGTCTCCGACTAAAGTCGGGACTCCTGGTTCTTCCCTTAATTTAGCGGAAAATTTTGCGCAAGCACTTGACTTTTTAAGCTGTTTGTGCTATAATAACTTCTTCTCTTAATAGTGAGAGAATCCCGGGCCTCGGGACCAGAGGCAAAAATCTCAAATCGGGCATTGAGCCTGAAAGCCACCGCCTAGGCGGGGCAAGGAGTAAAACATGGATCCTTTAAAAGAATTACAAGGTTTTGACGCAGGTCGCGTACTGGCTTTGATTAAAAAGCTGGGCGGCCGAGAAAATGTTGACGCAGTTTTGCGCGATGAACTTACCGTGGAGCTCAAAAAAGCCATCAAGGCGTTGTTTGACCGCCACGGCCGCCGCATTCCAGCCAAAGACTTTGAGTTTGCGTTCTGCGACCCGGACACGGATTATCACCTGAACCAGCCCGAGCTGGATTTGGTGGAGCGCTTCAAGCGCTTCTGTGACTATTTTGGCGACCCGGGCATCACGCTTCAGGATTTTCAGGTGCGAACCGGCGAGCTCTTGGACATGGTTTCACGAAACAAGCCTATCGCCAATCTGGTAAATGCCGTGTGTTTGCCCATTATCTTGGGCAAACTGCCCGAAGAGTTTGACTACGGCGAGCTCTTGGAGCAGAAGTTTATTGTGGCCGTGGAGAAGGCTTTTCTAAAGCAGTTTCCTGACCGCACCTTTAAAAACCATCGCAAGGGCGAACTGGCGGGCGAGATCAAGATTGTGCATGAAAGTCACGAGCGTCTTATTACGCGGCTCAAGGAGCTTAAACAAGGTTCTGAAGTTGCTCTGTACTTTCCAAATCCGCTTCAGGGCTTTTCAGTCCTGGCCAGCCGTGAACAGATGAAGGACCTGCCTAAAGAAATCCATCTTTGCGGCGGGGTTGATACCTGTACAGGCACGGCTATGTACGCGGATGTACTGGCGCGCGATTGGCACACGCCCGGACTTGATATGGCCGCTCTTTCCTGGCACTCGTCCGGGTACTCACTCTGCTTCGAGGCCGGTGGCGGCATCCTCGGCTTTGACGGCAGGGCGGGCCTTGCCTACGCCTGTGACGACTATTCTTCTGGGTTGGTTGTTCTCGGGTAGTGCCTGCCTGCCGATAGGCAGGCAATCCTTGGATTTTGGGCTTTGGTCCTTTGGCCTATGCCTAATCATATCTTTGAAGCGTTGCAAATCTTGCAGCGCTTCATTTTTTTATTCCAATATTTTTTGATATAATTTAGGGAGTCGGCTAATGTATCCTGGTTGTTTATGATCAGGGTCGCCGAAATATCAACTATCTAGGCACTACTTATCCCTTTCTGGTGTTCAATGTTTCGTTGTGCGAAGCATTAGGGACCGCATAAAATACAGGGAAAGCATTATAATACTTTCCCGGTGGTTATAGACGGAAAAGGATAAAATTCCTGGCACTCGTCCGAGTACTCACTCAACTTCAAGGCCAATGACGACAACCTCAACTTTGACAACAGGGCGAACCTTGCCAACGCCAATGACAACTATTCTTCTGGGTTGGTTGTTCTCGGGTTGTACCTAGATAAAAAGAGCTCCATATCAATGGAGCTCTTTACCATGGCTTGATTAAGTGAGTGAGCGCTGCCATCCTCCGAGCATACAGCCGATTTCTTGGATTTGTTTTTGTAGGTTAATATATTTTTTGTTACTAATGATGTCTAAATCTTTTAATAATCGGATAAATAATTTTAGGGTATCAAATTTGGCATTAGCTTTTTTAATTAAACTTAATTTTTCCTCTTTGCGGGCACAGCCAGCTTCTAATAATAACTCAAGTGTAGAGATAATATAGATTTCGCATTTGGCGCCCAATGTGTATTTATCTTTTTTAGGAAATAAAATAGAATAGCTATAAAAGATTTTGTACAAATCATACAATGCTTTAATTATTGGGATATCAATATTTTTATGGTTCATAATATTTATGACAAATTAATTAGTTTGGAAAATATTTTTTCGCGTTGGAATGAGTTTAAGAGAGGCAAAACAAAAAAGCTGGATGTAATAAAATTTGAGAGATATTTGGAAGATAATATTTTTGCGCTTCATAGTGAGTTAACGAGTCAAACTTATAAACATGGCGCTTACAAGCAGTTTTATATTCATGATCCAAAATATAGAATAATTCATAAAGCAACAGTAAAGGATAGATTGGTCCACCATATAGTTTTTCAAGAACTTTATAAAATATTTGAACCAACTTTTATTTATCATTCTTACTCATCCCGAATAGACAGGGGCACCCACCTTGCGGTTAAAAATTTTTCTCAGGCATTGCGCAAAGTCAGCAAAAATTACACTGGTCAGGCTTATGTTTTAAAATGTGATATTAAAAAATTTTTTCACAGCGTATCTCATGAAAAACTTTTTGAGATAATAAAAAACAGGGTCAAGGACACACGGTTTTTATGGTTGATTTGGGAAATTATTTCAAGTTTTTCTATGGTTGTGGATAACTTTCCGCAGAGAGAGAGAGAGAGGGTTAAAAGATTTTTCGCGAAAGACAAAAGGACTGCCCATTGGCAACCTAACCTCGCAGATTTTCGCCAACATATACATGGATAAGTTTGATTGGTTTATTAAGAAGGATTTGAAAATAAAATATTATTTCAGGTATGCGGATGATTTTGTTATCGTACATTCCGATCCCTTATATCTAAAAAAAATTATTTGTCCTATTGAAAATTTTTTAAATGCTAAACTGGATTTAAAATTGCATCCCCAAAAAGTGCAAATCAGAAAATTCAGGCAAGGGATTGATTTTTTGGGTTATGTTGTCTTGCCTCATTATACAACACTTCGGACAAAAACTAAAAAGAGGATGTTTAAGAGAATTGGATTTAACAAAATAATGTTGGATAAGGGTTTGATGAGCGAGGACGGATTTAATCAGTCATTGCAATCGTATTATGGTATGCTTAAGCACTGCAGTGGTCATAAATTGAAGTTAAAGATTAATAAGTCTATAAAAAATGATTAGGGTAGTTTTTTACCTTGCGGATCCTGGTTTGCCGTTCTTTATTGGCGCGAACTTTCGTTCGCTACTCCCTCCACTCTTATTAACCGTCAGGAGTAGCAGACGAAAGTCTGCGCCAGAGAAACGGGGCGCGAAGTGTTTAATTCTTGGCTAAATCTAGCCAAAAATTAGACATGAAAATGAAGATTATTGGTTTTGACTTAAAACGTAAAAAATTGTATAATCTAAGCATAAAATTATGAATAAAACAACAATCTCTGAGCTAGGTTCATGCAGAGACAGGGAGGCGGAAATTTGGGGATGGGCTTTTAATAAACGTTCATCCGGAAGTTTGGTATTTTTGCAGATAAGAGACGGCACGGGTTTTTGCCAGGCCGTGGTTGACAAGAGCGTGATTGGGGCCGAAGCATGGGAGGCGGCCGGAAAAGTTACCATGGAAAGCTCGGTCAAGGTTGGAGGTAAGGTGGTGGAGCATCCCAAGCACAGAGGCGTTTTTGAAATACACGCAAGCCGGATTGAAATTGTCCAGATCGCGGAGGAATATCCAATCGCGAAAAAAGAGCATGGCGTGGATTTTCTTTTGGACCATCGGCATTTATGGCTTCGTTCAAAGCGGCCGTGGGCTATAATGCGCGTCAGGGATATGGTGATTCGCGCCATGGGTGAGTGGCTCAATGACAACGGATTTATAAAAATTGATTCCCCAATTTTGACGGCCACCTCGTGCGAAGGCACGACCGAACTTTTTGCGATGGATTATTTTGATTTGGGCAAAGCTTATCTTTCTCAATCGGGCCAGCTTTATCAGGAGGCCGCGATTTTCGCGCACGGGCGGGCATACGACTTTGGTCCGGTTTTTCGCGCGGAAAAATCAAAAACAAGAAGGCACTTAACCGAGTTTTGGATGATGGACGCGGAGGCGGCTTGGGTCGGGCATGAGGAAAATTTAAAAATCCAAGAGGAACTTATTAGTTATATTGTGCAGCGGGTTTTGGACAAGAATGCCACCGAGCTTGCGATATTAGAACGGGATATTGAACCGCTTAAAGCGGTTAAGCCGCCGTTTCATAGAATTACGCACAAGCAAGCGGTCGCGAGAGTGAGAGAACTGGGTTCGGACATGGGCGATGACCAGGATTTGGGCGGAGATGACGAAACAGCGCTTTCAAAGGAATATGGCAAGCCGGTTTTTGTTGAAAAATATCCGGCCAAGGTCAAGGCGTTTTACATGAAGCGCGACCAGGAAAATTCGGACTTGGCGCTTTGCGCGGATTTACTTGCGCCCGAGGGATACGGCGAGATCGTGGGCGGTTCGGTGCGCGAAGAGGATTATGAGACTTTGTTGAAAAGGCTTGAGGAATTCAAGCTCGCGCGCAAAGATTTTGAATGGTATTTGGACCTTCGACGCTACGGGTCGGTACCTCATGCCGGGTTTGGTATCGGGCTAGAGAGACTTGTCGGTTGGATATGTGGCATACGCCATATACGAGAGACTATTCCTTTCTCAAGATTAATAAATAGATTAACGCCATGATTTTAGAAAACATTTATTGGCTTTTAAATATTATATTTGTCGCTTGGGCATGGCTGGCGCTGGCGTTGACGCCGGTTACCATTTTTTTCAATGTGAAAAAAGAAGGCGCGCAAGATCCGGTGAGAAAAAGGTTTTATAGAAAGTGGGGCATGGTAACTTTGATTCTTGGTCCGGTTTGTCTTTTGTGGCTTTTGCCGCTCATTCTGATATTGCGGTACGCGGTCATTGATTTGATGTTGACGGGATATTAAGAAGAAACTGGAAACTGGAAAATTGGAAATTAAGGATAGGCCGTGCCTTAATTTTCCATTTTCCATTTTCCAATTTCTTAAAATATAATTATTATTTATGCAAAGAACACTCTCAATTGAGGCCAGTCAAAAAATCGGCCAAGATATCCAAGTAAGTGGCTGGGTTCAGGCGAGGCGCGATTTGGGCAAGCTGATTTTTATTGATCTTAGAGATAGAAAAAGCTTGATTCAAGTAATTTTTGTACCCGGCGAGGCGAGCGAGGCTTCGTATAAACTGGCCAAGGAAATCAGGCCCGAGTTTGTGATTGAAGTTGTGGGCTTGGTACAGGAGAGGAACAAGAAAAACATTAATTCGGATTTGCCAACCGGCGGTGTTGAGATTTTGGCCAAGGAACTTAAGATATTGTCGCGCGCTAAAACGCCGCCGTTTGAAGTGGACAAGGATTCAAAAGAAGTTAGCGAGGATATTAGGCTCAAATACCGGTATCTTGACCTTAGAACCGAGCGTATGGCTAAGAATTTGAAAATTCGACACAAGACATTGAGTTTTATGAGAAAATTTTTTGAGGATAATGATTTTCTTGAGGTACAGACGCCGATTTTAACCAAGTCAACGCCAGAGGGTGCGCGTGATTTTATCGTACCTTCGAGGCGGCATGCGGGAAAATTTTACGCTTTGCCCCAGTCGCCTCAGCAGTACAAGCAGCTTCTTATGATCGCGGGCGTGGAGCGATATTTTCAGATCGCGCCGTGCATGCGCGACGAGGACGCGCGGGCCGACCGGAGTCCGGGCGAGTTTTACCAGCTGGATATGGAGATGTCGTTCGCGAGCCAAGACGAGATTATGGAGATGGTCGAGAAATTAATGGTTGAGCTTGTGGCGAATATTTTTCCGGATAAAAAAATGACTTTTGAGAAATTTCCCCGGCTTGGCTGGTCCGAATGCCAAAAAAAATACAAGACCGATAAGCCCGACCTTCGGCAAAATAAAGAAAATCCCCATGAACTCGCTTTTTGCTGGGTGATTGACTGGCCGCTTTTTGAGCCGGAAATGGAAGACGGTCACTTTGCGCCGGCCCATCACATGTTCACGCGTCCGCGTGACGAGGACTTGCCCGTGCTGGACCAGGACCCGGCCAAGGCACGCTCCTATCAAATGGATCTGGTTTTAAATGGGTGCGAGGTGGGTGGGGGCAGTCTGCGCATCCACGATGCACGGGTCCAGGAAAAGATTTTTGATTTAATCGGCTTTGACGCGGAGCAGAAAAAATATTTTAGCCATATGCTTGAAGCGCTTGATTACGGGGCGCCGCCGCACGGTGGAATCGCGCCGGGCGTTGAGCGTTTGCTCGCGATTCTTTTAGCTGAAGAGAGTATTCGTGAAGTGGTGGCATTCCCCAAAAGCGGGGATGCGCGCGATCTCACGGTTGGCGCCCCGAGCGAGATTGGCGCCGGCCAGCTTAGTGAAGCGCATATTTCCGTAAAGAAAGCCTCCGGCCCTACGGGCCGTAGCCACCGGTCCTCCAGTCGCCCGGAGGGAAAAAATAAAAAATAAAAATATGCGGCTCGGCCCTTTGCAAAAATATATTCTCATAACCGGCCTTGGGCGAAAGCGTGTTTTAAGAAATGTTTTTCTCGGCTATTATAATGGCCGGAAGAACACGCCAAGTTTTGACGACCGCGTCAACGCGGTTACTAAGGCGCTTGACAAGATGGTTGCGCATGATTTTATTTCGGCCGACGGCGTTAAGACCGCGGAAAAATTTTTCATAAAAACCGTGCAACTTACCCGTCGTGGCCGGCAAAAAGCAAAAAAACTTAGGGGAGAGCAGCAGGCTCTTCCGTTAAATCGTAAAATAAATAAATCGTAAAACAAAATAATATGGCCATATCGAAAAAAGTTTTAAATTATTTGGACAAAGCAAAGGTCAAATATGATGTTATTTCTCATAAGGTGGTTTATACGGCCCATGACTTGGCGGCGACGCTTAAGGAGAAGACGAACAATATCGCCAAGACCCTGCTGGTGCGCGTCGATAAAAGATATATTTTGATTGTTTTGCCGGCTCATAGGCAGTTGGACCTGATGGCTCTTAAAAAGTATTATAAGGCCAAGAAGGCCGAGATAGTAAAGGAAGGCATGATAAAAAAATTGTTCAATATTAAGGCGGGTACATTGACGCCGTTTGGCGCTTTACATAAAGTTGACGTGCTTTTTGATAAAACCCTGGCCAAGGCTGATAAAGCGGTGGTGCGCGCCGGCAGCTACACCGATTCTTTGCGCGTGAAGATAAAAGATTTGATTGAGCTTGAAGACGCGGCCGTGGCCAGCGTAGGTAAACTTATTAAGCTGCGTAAAGCACAAAAAACGCAAAGGAAGAGAAAGTGATGCGGGACTATCGATTGAAATTCCAAATTTCAAATAACAAATTTCAAATAAATTCCAATTACCAAAATTCCAATGTCCAAAACAATACTTTTTGAACTCTACTCTGTATGTTTGGGATTTTGATCATTGGAATTTGGTGTTTGCCATTTCTCGTGAAATACGTGTTCCTCCTTTTGTATATAATATTTGAGTATGAACCAATATAAAGTAAGAATTGAACAATTCGAGGGTCCGCTGGATCTCTTGCTTCAGTTAATTGAACAGGAGGAGCTTGATATAACCAAGGTGTCTTTGGCCAAGATGGCGGATGATTACATTGCCCATGTCAGTGTTTCACCTAAAATCAGGCCTGAAGAGCTGGCTGATTTTTTAGTCGTGGCCGCCAAATTGATACTTATTAAATCAAAGCAGCTTTTACCGAATCTTGAGGTGCAGGAAGAGGGCATTGATCTCGAAACCCAGCTTAAGATGTATCGTGAGTTTGTGCAGGCTTCACAAAAGCTCAATAAGATGATAAAACAAAAAAACTGGACTTATGGTCGGGAAAGGCTCGCGCTGGGCACGGCTCAGGGATTTTTCCCGCCCAAGGAGCTCAAAAAAGAAACGTTGCAGGAAATATTTTTCAAAATCGTCAAAAAATTGGAGCCGTTTATCGCTCTTCCCAAGGAAACGTTGCGAAAAACAATTTCCATTTCCGAGAAGATAGAGCACATCAAAAGTATTATCCTTGAGCAGGTTAAGGCTTGTTTTAGTCAGGTAGTGGGCAAGGCCAAAGACAAGACCGAGGTGATTGTCAGCTTCCTTGCTTTGTTGGAGCTTGTCAAGCAGAGAGTGGTTGAGGTTTCCCAGGATGAGCTTTTTGAAGATATAACTATTCAAAAATTAAAAGTATGAATTTGTTGTCAAGCATAGAGAGTATTTTATTTATTACGACAAAACCGATTACCGCGAAAAAACTCGCCGATATATTAAAGACTTCGGATTCCAAGATTGAATCGGAGATGGTCAAGATAATGGAGAAATATAACATCAAGGAAAGCGGCGTTTTTGTTCTAAAGAAAGGCAAGGAATATCAGATGATGACCAGTCCGGACAATGCCAGGGTGGTTCAGGCTTATCTGCAGGACGAAACTTCCGGAGAATTGACGCGGCCGTCGCTTGAGACTTTGTCAATCATCGCTTATCGCGGGCCGCTTGCCAAGGCGGAGATTGAACAGATTCGGGGCGTAAACTGCAGTCTGATTTTAAGGAATCTTATGATGAGGGGTTTGGTGGAGATGCAGGAAGACGAGGAGACCAAGACGCCGAAATATTCCATTACGTTTGATTTTATGCGTTTTTTGGGGATCGCGAGCGTGAGCAGGCTGCCGGATTATGAAAAGCTTCGACACCATGAATTCGTAGAGACCATACTCGAGGGCGTCAAGGAGGGCGGAGAAGATGTGCGGCAATAAAATTTTTATAGTTTATAACTTACTTGGAGTTTATGAATTACCTCCTGTCTACAAATTACAAATGCTTACGAATATACAAATACTTGATTCACGCTCAATATTTTATTAATTGTTTCAATAGATATTTGTATATTTGTGCTTATTTGTAATTTGTAGACTCCAAGTGATGCGTAGACTTTTATGCTGTTTAAATTAATAGGAAATTTAATAATCGCCACGGTCGCGCTTCAATTAATACCCGGGACTTGGACCGAGGTCATTGAAAATAGGGAGGCAAATCCGGAAATAGTCATGGGTCGTCTTTTGTGGAATCAGGATTTTGCGCAATCCGAAGATATAAGAGCGGCTTTTAGCGAGGGCAATGACCGCGCGCCGGTAAAAGTGAGGGAGGAGAGCTTGGGCGTGCGCGTCGGCGCGACGAGCGCGATTGTGGTTGACGCGGCCAGTGGAAAAATTTTATATGAAAAGGATTCGGACACGCCG
>JAHJFT010000054.1 GCA_018824325.1 Patescibacteria group bacterium | reverse complement strand
TTTTGGTTTTTATGTTTTTAAGTTAACTATTTATAATTAGAATTAAACGTAAAAAAATATGCCAAAAATACTAGGAATAGATCTCGGCACGACTAACTCGTGCATGGCGATCATTGAGGGAGGAAAACCAAAGGTGCTGGAAAACGCCGAAGGCAATCGCACCACGCCTTCAATAGTGGCGCAGGGCAAGGGCGGAGAACGCATTGCCGGACAGTTGGCCAAGAGACAGGCAGTGACCAATCCGGAAAACACGATTTCTTCCATCAAGAGGCTGATTGGCCGAAGGTTTGACGACCCGGAAGTTAAACGGGACACTAAATTGATGCCTTACAAAATTGTTAAAGCCGGCGAGGGAGTAAAGGTGAAAATAGGGGATAAAGAATATACGCCGCAAGAAGTCTCGGCCATGATTTTGCAAAAGATGAAAGCCGATGCCGAGGCGCGCATTGGTGAAAAGATTGAAGAAGCGGTTATTACGGTGCCGGCTTATTTTAATGATGCGCAGCGCCAGGCAACCAAAGACGCGGGCGAGGTCGCCGGACTCAAGGTGAAGCGGATTATCAATGAACCCACGGCCGCGGCCCTGGCTTACGGCTTTGACAAAAAGGTGGGCCAGCAGATGGCGGTTTATGATTTGGGCGGGGGCACTTTTGATATTTCAATTCTTGATATCAGCGAGGACACGGTTGAAGTAAAATCAACCAACGGCGATACTCATTTGGGCGGCGATGATTTTGACCAGGAAATAATTGACTGGATAGCCCAGGAATTCAAAAAAGAAACAGGCATTGAGTTGGCCAAGGATCCGCTCGCCCTTCAGAGAATCAGAGAAGCGGCCGAGAAGGCCAAGATTGAGCTTTCTTCAGCCATGGAAACCGAGATAAACCAGCCGTTTATTTCTTCGGACGCGAGCGGGCCCAAGCATTTGATTTTAAAATTAACCCGGGCCAAGCTTGAGGAATTGATCGGCGACTTGGTTGAAAAAACTTTGCAGCCGTGTGGCCAGGCGCTTGATGACGCTGGATTCAAGCCGGCGGACATTGAGGAAGTCATTCTGGTCGGCGGCATGACCCGCATGCCATTGGTGCAGAAAAAGGTTGAGGAATTTTTCGGAAGAAAACCCAACATCAGCGTGAACCCGGATGAAGTGGTGGCGATTGGCGCGGCGGTGCAGGCCGGCGTGCTTCAGGGCGAGGTTAAGGATATTTTGCTTTTGGACGTGACGCCTCTTTCGTTCGGCCTTGAGACTTTGGGCGGCGTGATGACCAAGCTGATTGAAAAAAATACAACCATTCCCACTTCAAAGACGCAGATTTTTTCCACGGCCGCGGATAGCCAAACCTCGGTGGAGGTGCACGTGCTTCAGGGCGAACGGGAGATGGCCGCGGGCAACAAGACCCTGGGCCGGTTTATTCTTTCCGGCATTCCGCCGGCGCCGCGCGGCGTTCCGCAGGTTGAAGTCAGTTTTGACATTGACGCCAACGGCATTCTGAACGTATCAGCCAAAGACAAGGCCACGGGCAATGAACAAAAAATTACCATTACCGCTTCGTCCGGCCTTTCCAAGGAAGAAATTGAGAAAATGAAAAAGGACGCCGAAGCGCACGCCGAGGAAGATAAAAATAAAAAAGAGGCCGTTGAAACCAAAAATATGGCCGATACCATGGCCTACACGGCCGAGAAGATGTTAAAAGACGCGGGCGACAAAGCGCCGGAGGCGGACAAAAAAGCGGTTGAGGAAAAGATTGAAGCTCTTAAAAAAGTAAAGGATGGGGATGACATGGAAGCGATTAAAAAAGCGGCCGACGAGCTGAATAGCGCGGCGCAAAAGGTTGGCGCGGCCATGTATCAGTCGGAACAGGCAAAACAACAAGAGAAAAAGTCCGAACAAAAAAAAGAAGAAAAAGAGTCAGTTGAAGGCGAGTATGAGGAAGTGAAAGAAGATGACAAAGACGATGAGAAGGATAATAAAAATGAAAATAAATAAAAAATTCTATGTCATTGCGAGCCCCTCGCCGCTACTCCGCACAGCGGAATAGCTCCTTGCAAGGACAATAAGTGGAGGAAATATGATATTAAAATATTTTATCAGTCTTAACGCCAATTACAGAAAATTCAGAAAACTTATTAAAAAGTTTTCTGAAAGCGATAAAAAGGACGTGGTTGAGGCGTTTGAATTTGCCAAAAAGTGGCATGGAAAGCAAATGCGCGATGAAGACGTGCCCTATATCATTCATCCGGTCAGGGTGGCGAATATTCTGATGGAAGAGCTGAATTATTATGACCCGGACGTGATTATTTCGGCTCTGCTTCATGACGTGGTGGAAGATACCTCAATCAAGGTTAAGGACATTGGCGATAGATATGGGAGAGAAGTCAGGCGTTTGGTAATCGGATTAACGCGCATAAAATCCAGAGAGACCAAGTATGCCAAGTTTAAAAAAACGGCCAAGGCGGATTACCGCACGCGCGTGCTGAAATGCGCCGACGTGCTGGATAATATCCGTTCCTGGCCCCTTTCCACGAAAAAATACAAATACACCCGATGGTTCAAAGAAGTAAGGGATTTGTATTTGCCCTTGGCCCAGAATACGGACAAGCATCTGTGCGATGAAATGAAAAAATTAATTAATTCCAAGAAATATAAAGATTTATTAGTTAAGTTTAAATAAATTTATGCAATATAACCCGCAACCGCAACAAAAGCAGGTTCAACTTAAAGCAAGCGAAGACGTGTTAAAAGGGCGTTATTCCAACATGGCGCAGATTGCCCACGCCAAAGAGGAATTTATTCTGGATTTTATGTGCATGATGCCGCCTCAAGCGCAGCTCGTGTCTCGGATTGTGCTTTCGCCCGGCCATGCCAAGCGCATGATGCGCGCGCTTCAGGAAAACATTGAAAAATATGAAGGCGCTTTCGGCAAGATTGAAGAAGCCGCCGCGCCCAAGGAGATCGGGTTTCAGGGGTAGGCGGAGATTGAAGGTTAACCGCAATTATGTCAAAAGACTACTATAAAATTTTAGACGTTGATCGTGGCGCTTCGCAGGAAGATATCAAGAAAGCCTTTCGCAAGCTGGCGCATAAATATCATCCGGACAAGGAGGGCGGAGATGAAAAAAAGTTCAAAGAAATGAACGAGGCTTTTCAGGTTTTGGGAAATCCGGAGCGCCGCCGCCAGTATGATCAATTTGGCACGACCTTTGACCAGGCCGGTGGGCCGGGCTTTTCGGCCGGTGGTTTTGATTTTAACCAGGGTTTTTCCGGCGGAGGCGGACCCTTCGGGGGCGGCATGGGCGTTGATTTGGGAGATATTTTGGGAGAGATGTTCGGCATGGGCGGACGAACCAAGGCCAGGCGGGCGCGCGGCGCTGACATTGAAGTTGACGCGGACATGGATTTTGAAGAAGTGGTTTTTGGCGCGGAGAAAATTTTAAATTTGTATAAAAATACAGTTTGCGAGCATTGCAAGGGCAATGGCGCCGAACCGGGAACCAAGATTATTGCCTGCGAGGCGTGCGATGGCCGTGGCCAGGTGCAGACGGTTCAGCGAACCGTTTTTGGCAGTTTTCAATCGGCCGCGCCGTGTCGAGCTTGCCATGGCGAGGGCAAGAGGGCGGAGCGGCCGTGCAAAACGTGCGGCGGCGCCGGAGTGACGCGGCAAAGCCAGCAATTAAAAATCAAAATACCGGCCGGCATTGATAACGGCGAGGTAATAAAAATCGCCGGCCAGGGCGAGAAGGGCGCGTACGGCGGCCGAGCCGGGGACCTTTACGTGCACGCGCGCGTGCGGTCGGATGAAAGGTTTAAGCGAGACGGGCTTAATATTATTTCGCAAGAGCATATTTCTTTTGTCCAAGCCGCGCTCGGAGACAGGGTCCAGGTTCAAACCGTGGACGGGACAGTAAGTTTGAAAATTCCGGCCGGCACGCCGGGCGGCCAGATATTTAAGCTAAAAGAAAAGGGCATTCCGGCTTTGCGCGGCGGCGCGCGCGGCGACCAGCTGGTGGAGATTCTGGTAAATGTGCCCAAGAAATTATCACGCGAGCAGAAGGAGCTGATTGAAAAGTTGAAGGGGATGGAGTAGATGGACAATAATTTATTTCAAAACAAATACCGCGTTCCATCGGCCAGATTACCCAGCTGGGATTATTCCTCAGCTGGTTTTTACTTCGTGACCATTTGTACCAAAGATCGTAAAGAATATTTTGGTGATGTCAATAAAGAAGAGATGGTGTTCAATGATTTAGGAATAATCGCCAGAAAATATTGGCAAGAAATACCGCGGCATTTTGCACAGGTTGAATTAGATGAATATATTATTATGCCAAATCACGTTCATGGAATAATTAAAATCCGTAGAGACGAGGCATTGCCTCGTCTCTACAAGGGCATGCCTTATTCGGGATCGCATGTCCAGATGTCAAAAATATCGCCAAAACAGGGGTCGTTAGCGGTTATTATCGGTTCATATAAATCAGCGGTCGCGAAGTATATTCATCAATTACAAGATAGCAAGAAATTTCAATGGCAATCTAGATATTACGACGCGATTATTTGGGATGAAAGGTCGTTGCAAAATATTTATGAATATATTAAAAATAACCCCATTAACTGGCAATATGACCGGAATAATCCAGAAGGATTGTATATGTAGGTTTGGGTTTTGTTTTTAAAATTAAAAAATAGGCATCCGCAACGCGGGGCCTATTTTTAGTCTAAAAACAAATTTTATTGTTCAATGATTTGCACGCGGCCGACCTGGCCGGTTTCCAATCGGACCTTGATGCCGCGCGGATGTTCGGCCGAACTGGTCAAAATGTCTTTAACGATTCCTTGAGTCAATTTTCCCGAGCCTTGGTCTTGTTTTTGCACGATGGAAACGCGCATACCCGGTTGGATGTATTCTCGTATTGTGGCGTTCATATGGTTTTTGGAGGTTATCTTTTCTTTTTTATATTTAGCGCCTTGGACCAATGTCGGTTCAGAAAATTGTCTTTTACCACGGCTCGGTATCCTTTTTCTTGTATTTCTAGTTGGTGCCACAGAAGTACGACCACGACATTAGTGGTCAGCAAGAGCAGAGAGATAATTATGGGCGCAACATGCGACAGTTTGATGTAGTAGGCTTGGGGCATGAGGCGGATCATGAGGAAAATAAAGAAGGCACTATTAAATATTTGAAACACGGCCGCGGTTTTGAGCAGGGCGTGTTTTTTTGTGAAGAGAAGCGCGATTGAGAGCGCCAAGAGCGCGCTAAATAAAATCATATCCCATCTTCCCTGTAAAAATAATTCAAGGCCGGTTTGGCCGCCGTGCGACGCGGGAATCCATTGAAAAAAAATTAATCCTAAAACGAGAGAGTTTAGGACGAGCGCGGCGTAGCGCAAGCGCTCGGCTTTTTTCGGGCTGTGCTTGAAATAAAATCTTTTCAATACCCAGGGGACGATTATCCAGAAGACGATCCAAAATCCGATTGTTGGCCAAAAATTTTCCGGCATGTGTATTATGATTGAGAAAATAAAATTTGGTTTTGTCGATGTTCAATTTTATGCATGACTACGTCGGCCGCGGTTTTGAGCAGCAGGAAGAAAACAAGAGAAATAGGTCCGCCGATTAGGAAAAAACCGAATAAAATAGTCAGATGCATGGGGATGATGCGCGCGTATGGAAAAAACAGCATGGTGCCGATATTTTTTATCTTTTGACGGTCTTCTTCCCTGTTCCTGAAATACGAGAAGAGATGGTTAGCCAAGAAGACGGCGCTTACCAAAAGGATGGATCCCCATTCGGCCTGGCGCGCGCTTGAGGCGAGGAAAACGGAATAAACAAAATGAAAACCGCCGAAATGAATCACGAAAAAGACGGCGGTAAAATATTTGGTTCCGGGCGTTGGCTTGGCCGGGCGGTTGTTGATTTTAAATCCCTTGGCTGAGAATTGTTTCAAGTCCAGGATTTTAAAAAACTGGAACAGGCCGATGATCAGACTCTGCAGCCAATAAGACCAGATCAGGGTGGAAAAATTCCATCCTTGCGCCACGGCCAGAACAATGGTCGCGAGGTTGGCGAGGATGAGCGAGTAAGTGGAGTAATTGTTTTTAATCGTCGCCATTTGGGTAGGGCGGATTTAAAAACTATTTAACAATAAAACTTTTGAGCATTTTTTGGAAAGTGTTCTGAAAATCCTCCTTTATTTCCAGACTGTCATACACGCATTCAAGGGAATATCCTTTTTCCGCGTCCAGGATATAGACCGATTGTCTGACGGCGGCGTCTCCTTCCAACTGCACCAACTCAATCGCCGGCTGGCCGGCCATGGTCGTGGATTCGCGCGCCAGGGGTTCGACTTGGTCCATCTCCAGCAGCCAGTCAATGTGCTGTTCCAAAGTTTGCGGCTCGTCCTGTTCGTTCATGAGAGAATTATAAAAGCCAAAGGCGCGGCAGGTGATGGTTTCGTTGGCCGAAGTAAAGCTTTGGCCGTCATTGTTGGTCGGCGCCGAGCCGAGCCGCCAGCTTTTCAGATATTTGAGGCTAAAATTAAAACGCGAATTTTCATAAGTTTCCCAGGCGCCTCTTTGCAGGAGAATAAATATTGCCGCGATCACGATTACCACGCCGATAATGATTATGATTTTTTTCATATGGCAAGACGATTATTTATTAATTTTTTTTCTTAAAACAAACCACCACAGGGCGCCGCCGCCGGCCAGAATGACTAGCAGGATCGTGGCATATAACCCCCACCAATTTTTTTCTTCCATGGGCGGATAGTCGGGCGAGGGATTGCCGGTTATTTCGCCGCCCAGATTGGCGTTCGGCCCAAGATGGGACACGTCCACGGACAGGCGCAAAATATCATCCTTGTAAATATCAATGGATTTGGCGTCCGAAGCGTAGGCCAGGAGCAGTATTATGTTGGTTTTCTTCGAGACGGGCTCAACGATTTGCGCGTCACCCGGGTTGGGCGGTTGATAGGCCCGTTCCAGGGGAAGGAAAAATTTTTCTTCGGACAGAACTTCTCTGGAGAAAGAAATTACTTTGGCTGTAAAATCTCCAAAGCTTTTGTCAGGTAGAGCGCTTTCTTGCTCCACCAGCTTCACGCCTTTGTTAGCGAGGGCGTTTCCGTCATATTCAAGATGAAGAGAATATACCGGATTGGATTCGCTCGCGTTCGCCAAGGCGAGCGCCACAAAGACGCCGATGATTGCGATAAGAAAGGTTGATTTTTTCATAAAATTAAATGAGGGGGAGGTTAATTATGCAAATTATGGCGCGTAAAGTATTCGGTCGGGTTAGTGATGCGCATTCCCAAGGCCCACTCGTTGACTGGTCCGAAGGGAAGATTATTGCCCAGATTTCGCATCAAACCCATGTCCACGGCGCGAAAATTATTATCAACATAACTGCAGCCTGGAAAATATTCGGTTACATTGAGCGCGTCCCACCAGGCGTGGGCCAGGGGTTCATTGTCAGCGCAATTGGGCCAGCCGGGCCGGTCCAGATTGGCCCAGGGGCTGCCTGAGTCCGCGGGCTCAACATATTCATCCGCAAGTCCGGCAAAAGCGTGGCCGAATTCGTGCATTAAAAGCGCGCCCCAGAGTGATTGCTCGGTGTAGGCCAGGGATATGTGGATAGGGCCGAAGAAGTAAGCGTATGAACGGAAATATTTATGAGATAAAATTACCGGATTGCCCGAGACCGAGCAAGATGATAATAATTCCGCGGCCGCGGCGCCGTCCACGTCGACGTAGGTTCCGTCGCTCACCCCGGGCAGAGCCTCGGGGCTTCTTGCCATGTAAATATTGAATGATTCGCGAAATTCATTAAACGGTTCGGTGGTGAATAAGCTGTGGCGGGAAGAACTTTCGCCGGCGTCAACAATATAGCGGATATCCTGTTCCAGCGATTCATCGCTCGGGTAATCATCTCCCAGAAAAATGACATTGTACGGCGCGCCGTCGTGCGTGATGACCGGCTGGCAGATATTTTTTTCAACACAGACATTATTTTCCAAATCACAAAATTCATTTTCGGCGCAATCTTCATCGCTTTGGCATCCGTAGGTAATATAATCGGCCGGATCGTATTGCAGGGTAATATTTTGAGAGGTATAAATATTGGAATCGCCGATGTCGCGCACAATCACTTTGCAGGTCCGACTGATTTTTTCGCTTGTATCGGTCAGGGAAATCGGAATAATCATTTCACTTGTTTCCTGGGGCGTGAGAATGGTGTAAGGCACGTTTGATTGGCTGAAGGGGAAACAGTTGATGAGCATGGCTGAAAATTGTCCGGTGGCCGTTCCGCCGTTGTATACGTACACGGCCATATTGCTTTTCCCGTCTTGGGTAAACGGGCGGATGTCTATGCCACTGATAATGGGATGGGGTTCAAGAATCACCACGGGTTCGTCGTTTTGGATCAAAGAATCAAAAGTAATGGTGGTAAAGTCGTCTTCATCTTCATCCGGTTCTTGCTCATCGTCTTGTTCGTCCGTGTTTTTGGGCTCGTCTGAATCATCATCCAGCGACCTGCCGCAGGCGCCGCCGGTACATTCGTCATAACCAAGCTCGTCGCAACGGATGCTTTTACTCACTATTTCGTCGTTAAAACAGCCGTATTCAACCAAGGTTCGGTCGCCGATCATGCACCAGTCGCGTTCAACATGGCCATCCATTTCAGTATAGCCGGGTATGTTTTCCGCGTAATAGCCGGAAACAAAGTCGGTGCCGTCCAAATCAAAACACTTGGGTTCTTCGGGCGGCTCCTCCGGCGGTATGGCGGGCAGGCCTTGTAAACTGTTCAAATATTCTTCTTCGGCTTTTTCATATTCTTGCTGGCAGGCTTTGGTTGCCTGGACATACGCGGGATTAGCCTCCAGGCAGGCAATGTATTCGCTGGTCGGGCGCAAAATATTCTCCCAGGAGCAATCATCCATAAAATCGGCAAATTGCGCGTATACGCGTTCAAGGCAGGCGATCACTATTTGGAAGGATGGATATTCCGGATCTCCCGAAGTGTTAGGTTCGGGCTCAATAATGGTTGGGCCGTCAACCTCGGGCGGCAAGTCGGCTTCATTGTCGGGCGCGTCGTTCTCTTCGGGCGTGGGGTCGGGAGCACTCTCTTCGTCGGGCAGGTATTTTATGTAAGTGCAATGGTCAATATCGTTGCCGCAGTTGTTAGCCACTTCAAAATCGCCGGCTCGAAAAAAGCCGATCGGCTGGCTGCCGTCCGGACAAATCTGATAGCGGTCGCCCCACTCTATTCCGGGCGATTCGCACCAAAAGCACTTCACGCTGCCCCAGCTGCGGCAGGGCGTGTCAATGGTAGTTGTTTCGTTGGCATAGCTAATCTGCAGGTATGCGGCAAATATAAACAAAAAAAGCATGACAAACATCACGCTTAAAAACAGCTTATTTCTAATAAAAAAATGCGTCATATGTTAGGGTTAATTATAAATAGTATACTAAAATTTTGCAGAATATAGAATCAAATTTATCCAGACGATTATTCGTACCAATCCCCGGGTTCAACGTTGGGCGTTGTCTGATTCTCAAACACCGTGATGGTGATGGGGTCGTGCAATACGCAATTTTCATACAGGCCGCTATTGGCGCAGATTACATAATTAGAATAATATGCTTTCCAATCGGGCGCTTGGGGCAGGAACGCGTATACTTGATAATCACCAACCGGCACTTGCAGCTTGTATCCAACGCCGATGGCGTGTTCGTTCTCGCGGTATTTATCGTCATATATATGATTTTGCGTGCAAAATTCTTCCATGGTTTCTTGATTTTGGGCGCATATTTTTAAATCTTGGGGAATTTCTTCGCTCGGATAGCTAAGCGGGCCTTCAATCATGCCGGTTGCTTCGCCGACCTGGGTCGGCTCGGTTGTTTTAGTCGTCTCGGGGCGGGAATATCTCTGCCAAACGCACATACCGCCGCCAACAATTATAATAGTCACGAGAATTGCGATAATGATTTTATAGTTTTCTTTTTTTATATAAAAATATTTTTATGGATAATTTTTTAATTACACGGCTCCGTAGGCATGGGCGCGCTCGGTACTCCGTGCTTAACCCATTCGCCATTAACGCAAATCCAGTCGTCTTCAGATCCGCCAATAACAAATCGTATAAATAAGAGAATGAATATGGTTGCAAAAATAATTATAAGAATTTTTAACAGTTTCCTTGATCGGCTAGCTTTAAAGTTGATTTTTAATGCCATAATATTTTTAAGAGTCTTATGGCTTTAATTATAGTAATTTTTACGGATTTGGGCAATAAACTTACACCCCTATAAAATCTTGACAAAATAGTAAAATCATGATATTATTAGGCGTTATTGGCATTG
>JAHJFT010000053.1 GCA_018824325.1 Patescibacteria group bacterium | reverse complement strand
TGCTTTGCCGCCAGATCGGCTGACATATCCTCATACTCCTGCTCAAGCCTTGCCTTGTCGGAATCAAAACTTTTAATTTTATCAAAATTCTCTTTTTGCTGATTACTAATATCAGCAAGCCAACCACCAATTACTTCTTTTGCCCGATTCTTGTCTTCCACGCTCAGCTCTTCGCCGCCCTTAAGCTTAGCCACAAACGACTTCATTTCTTTAATCCGCTCGATCTCTTCTCTAACCTTTGCCATTTCAGTCGCCTCGACCTTCATGACATTAGACCTTTTTTCCTCGGTTATTGGCTGACCTTCTCCCAAACGATACTCCACAAGATCGGCCATATTTTCTTGCAATTGTTCCTGGAGAATTTTTTCTTCTTCAACCGGCTTTTCAGCTTCAGCCGGCCTTTCTGTACCAGGAAAAAATGTTGAAATTCTTTCACTAGACATATTTATTTAAAATTATTTTTTTCTAAAAATTACTTCAAATGAATTACCTAATTTTTTTCGCGACCGATTTATTCCGGCCGGCATCTTGTTGACATATTTTTTAATCAAAACAACAAAACCGATCTCTTCGGCCAATGCCAAAATTTTTTCCGGGTCATGGCAATAAAAAGGCAGGCCCGCCTTTTCAAACGGTTCGCCAAAAAACGCAAAACTCAACGCCAAATTACCGTAAAGCTGCAAAACTCGATGCCATTCCCTTAACAGTTTTTCAACTGTCGGCTCATCAATATGATGTAAAAACCGCGTGGCCACAATTGATAAATAATGGCTATCTTCAAACTCAAATTCACGGCAATCTTTATTATGAAATTTAATCAAGCCATGCTCTTTATATTCTCTGGGAAAGGCGTCAATAATATCCACGGCATCAACCTCATATCCCATTCGCGCGAAAAATATTGAATTTCTGCCCTGGCCGCACCCAACATCCAAAACTCTTCCCGGCAACTCCATATAATAAGAAAGTTCTTGGCAAACCAGGCTTGGCGTCGTGCTGGCAATATAAAAACCGCCTCGTCTCGCCGCCTCCCAACACTTTTTGTATTCGTCTAATGACGTCATACTGAATTTTTAAAACCCCGCCCTTGAAATTTTTACTACGCATTTTAGAAACTCTGCAATTGTCTGCTGATTTAAGAAAGTCATGTTGATATTTCTGGTGGACTCGACCCCGACGTTACGTCGGGGTGACCTCCGTCCCTCACCTTTTTTGGAGATAGGGGGATTCGAACCCCCGGCCTTCGCAATGCGAATGCGACGCTCTACCGACTGAGCTATATCCCCTCAAAAAAGTGAGGGACGAATGCGGCGCTCCCTGTCCCGCACTTAACGAGCAAAACGAGTTATAGTGCGGGGTGCCAACTGCCTGTCCTCCGGAGTTCGCCAGAGGCGAACGTAGGAGAAAGCTACGAGCCCCTAAAAGTAGCTACTCGTCCAGGGTGCGGCCCAGAGAATATACCTCTATGGCTGCGCCATGAAGTTTTGCGAACCCGCGAAGCGGGTGAGCAAATACTCCATGGTGCCGCTGGTGGGATTTGAACCCACATGGCTTATCCAGCCAACGGATTTTAAGTCCGTCGTGTATACCAGTTCCACCACAGCGGCATGTTAGGCTGTATTTTAAAATTACATCTGATTTAACACATTTGCCCCGAGCTTGCCGAGGGGTATACCAGTTCCACTTGTCCCGCAAGCTGCGGGGCCACAGCGGCATGTTAGACTATATTTTAAGACTGCGTCTGACCCACCGCGGCTTAGTAAGGTCATTTTATAAAAATCATGGTAATTTAGCAAATTTTTTAAACCTTGTCAACCACGTCGGTGTTTCTTTTTTGAAAAATAAGCCATAAGCTTTTGCGCAGGCAATGTATTTAAAACATCTAACTTTTGGGCCCAGCCGCGTCGCGCCGTTGCCTCACCAAGAGGTATATATTTTAAATGACCGACCTGATGCGCGTCCGTGTCAATCACGATCTTCACTCCGGCCTCAATTGCCTTTCTCACATTGGTATCTTTCAAATCCATCCTGTCCGGAAAACAGTCAAGCTCCAACGCCACATTGTATTTTTTAGCCGCCTTAATAATTTCGTCAATATTCACCTTATATTCCGGCCGGCGGTTGATTATCCGGCCAGTCGGATGAAAAAGAATGTTAACATAAGGATTTCGCATCGCCTTAATTATGCGTCCGGTCATGGCCTTTTCATCTTGATTAAAATGCGAGTGCACGGCCACGGACACGATGTCCAGTTTTCTCAAAGCCGAGTTTTCAATATCCAGTTTGCCATCTTTTAAAATATTTATTTCCGCTGATTTTAAAATCTTAAAATTCTTAATCTTTCTATTTAATCTATCAATCTCTTTCCCCTGTTTGGCCAACCTTCTCTCATCCAGCCCATTGGCCATGGCCAAAGTCTTAGTATGGTCAGTAATGGCAATGTATTTAAAGCCCATCCCCTTGGCGGCGCGCGCCATCTGTTCAATTGAATTCGCGCCATCCGACCAATCCGATTGTATTTGCAAATCTCCCCTGACCGAACCCATGGGCATGAGCTTGGGTAGTTTGCGCGCCATGGCCGCCTCAATCTCGCCCGCATCTTCGCGAAGCTCGGGCTCTATCCAGTCCAGACCCAGTTTTTTATAAATCTCGCGCTCGGTCTTTGACGCCAAAATCTTTTTACCTTTAGCCAATCCGTACTCGTTCAATGTCCAGCCGCGCTCCTGCGCCATTTTTCTAAGACGCACATTGTGAAATTTACTGCCCGTAAAATGAAGTATGGCCGAACCAAAACAATGCTCGGGCACGACAATGAGATCGGCGTCAATCTTGTCTTTCAGTCTGACAAAGGCGCGATTTTTGCCCCGCTCAAGCACGCGCGCCACTTCGGGCAGGCTGTAAAATTTTTCAAGCAAAGCCCTCGGATTGCTTGAACACGCTACCAAATCAAAATCCTTGATTGTCTCTTTACCGCGCCTGATTGAGCCGGCCAGCTCAACGCGCGTGGTACCGGGCGTTTTTCTAAGTTCATCGCGAATGTGTTCAGCTAAATCCAAATAAAAACCCAAGCACACTCGGCCCATGCCTTTTTTTAAAAATTCAATACCCGCCAAAATATTTTGTTCGGTTTTTTCCTGAAATCCGGGCAAGCCGGCAATTTTGCGCGCCCGGGCCGCTCTTTCCAAATCTTTAAGATTTTTTATTTTTAAATATTTATATAGATCCCGAACCATTTTCGGACCCACGCCCTCAATTGCCGTAAGTTCCACAATATCCACGGGAAACTTCTTTTTCAAATCCATTAAATATTTAAGCTTGCTCGTGGAAATAAGCTCAACCAACTTCTCGATCAAGCCCTTGCCCACCCCTGGAATGGCGTCAAGCGCCGCCTCGCCGCCTTCTCTATATATATCAGCCACCTCTTGTCCCAAAGATTCAATCGCCTGCCCGGCCCGGGCATAAGCCCGCGGTTTAAAAGCCACCTCCCGCGCTTCTAGAATCTGGGAAATCTCATAAAAAATCTCCACTATTTGTTTATTTGATATTTTTGGCATGTTCGCGTTTAATTGTCTTAATTGTACCAGAAAATCGCGCAATTGTTTAAAAAATCATCTACTCTTGACGAAACATAATCTATTTGTTAAATTGAGGCATCGTTCCGTCGGAACGAAATAAACCCCTCATCATTAGGAGGATAAGATGAACATTGAAAAACTAAAAGCCCTGATCCAAGATGAAGGAGCTGCCTGGGAGCGAGTACTCCGCATTCGCAGTTCATTCTCTCCGGACACGGTCCGCCAAATCGAATACGATTCACCCGAGCTCGCCTTAAAAGCCGCAAACTGGGTGGTCCAGGAAATCCTCGGCATCTTCAGCCACGCCGGCCTGGACCTTTCGCAAATCGAACCCGGCCACGGCATCGGCCATTTGGCGCGCGACTACGTTAATAGCCTTATGCTCCTCAACGGCATGGACGCCAGACCCGGGGACATCTTTGTCGGCGCGATCGGCGGGATGTTTCATGACGTGGGCTGCGCCCTAATTGGCCGTTATCAAGAAAACGAACGAGTCGTGCGCCATGCCGAAGTGAGCGCGCTCATGCTTCATCAAGCTCTCAACGACCCGGTCTTTGAAAACGCGCTATCTAAGGCCGAAAAAATCGGCGCCGCATATTCCGTGCTTCCGCACACGCACTATCTCCGCCCCATGAAAATAAAGTGCGAAGACGGCATCACCCGACGCATCGAACCATACCAGGACATGGATAATCATGAGAGTCCAATTTTGGGAGTCTGGTTCCCGCGCTGGGCTGACCGGCTGGACTGCAACGGCCCAAGTTATGTTGCGCGGCATTTCCTTACCATCGCCGGCGAGCACCAGGATTTTGACGGCGAAAAGTTCTACGAAGTAAACTTTGCCAAGCACATGCGGCCGCTCCTTCGCAGTAAAGAAGAGATTGAGGCGAACGACGGGAATCTAACCATGCTTGAACATCTTAACGTGCGTCACCAAAGCCAAACCAATGACTCTCCTTACGGCCGGCACGACCGCGGCAAAATGATTGAACTGCGCGACACCCTGCGCCAACGGACCGAACCCATCATCTCGGCCGTGGTAAAACCCGAAGCTCTTTCCCAAACCGAACAGGATATTATCCTCAACGCCTGGGTTATGTTCCTGACGCACAACATTGAACCCACCGACCTGGGCAAAAGGAACGCCATGGTGCTGGAGGAAATGTTCAAAAAATTGCCTCCGGAACCACGCAATGCCTGGTGCAACGGCTTTCGTGAATGCATGAAGCATTACATTCTCTGGAGCGAACCCGTGCTCCAATACTTAGACAGCCTGAAAAACGGCTGGCGCGACCTCTCTCCCATCTGCGAAGATGTCCGGGAAATCATCAAGCCCTATCCGGATTGGGCTAATCTTATACTCAAAATCTAAGCCCAAACAAGCACCCGCCGAGGGTGCTCTTTTTTATTCAAACTAGTTGACTAGGCTGAATCTTCTTGTTATTATAATGACACAAAAACGCGAGAGTAGTTCCCGCCAGAGGCGGACCCCGCCGTAGGCGGGGCAGTGGTAGTCTCCGACCCTACGGGCCCGGAGGGAACGTCTCCTTGCTAAATACAAAAATACGATTTCACATGCGAGAGTAGTTCAGTGGTAGAACGTCTCCTTGCCAAGGAGAAGGTCGCGGGTTCGACTCCCGTCTCTCGCTCCAGACAAAAAGAGCTCTCTTTAAAGAAAGCTCTTTTTGTCAATTTTAAATTTCGAGTTTTGAATTTCGATTCAATTACGAATTCTTAGCTCTGATTTCCTATTTAGGGTTGAAATAATTTTACCAAATATCAATGTTAATTGCTGGGCCTCTTTCCAAACTTCTGCAATCTTATCTTTTTGTCGTGGTTCACATAAGGAAAACATCTTTAGCCAGTGCTTGGTTTCCTGACATTCCTTTTTGCAAATATGGATTTTATTCTTAAAATCTCTTCTGGAACTCGCACCATTGGCCTCCATGTAATTAGCACCAACACTAGTCGCCGAACGAATTAATTGATCAATTATTATTTTATTAATATTATCCAGCTCAATGCCCTGACAAAGTTTAATCGCGTTAAGGCCCATCTCGCCCGTACGTTTTTCCAAGTCATATTTCTCTTTTTTCATAATTACAAATTAATTATTTAAAATTGAATCAAAATTCAAAATCCGAAATTCGAAATTCACAATTCACGTCACCATCTCCGCCACCGGCATCTCTATCTCATTATCCATGGCTTGCTCGGCGAACGATGAATACGGCCAATCCTCAGGGTCGTCAACATAACCGTGCTTGACCGGATTATGATAAATATAGTTGAGATGAGCGACCAGGTCGCGCTTGCCTAAAATAACATTCTCCCAAAACTCACGCTGCCAAAAACTTTGCGCGTTAATCGTGCGACCGTGATGGCTCTGTCTTTTCCAATTCAACGCAAAACTCCGTTGCAACAAAGCGAGCATGTCCGCGGGCAAGCACGCGAAAGAACGCATGACAATATGTAAATGATCGGGCAAAATAACATAAGAAAAAATGTCGCACTTCTCAACCGAACGAACCTCGTGAAGCGTCTGCGATAAAATTCTGATATTTGATTCGTCGGCGAATATTTTTCTCCGTCCGTTGGTCAACGCGGTGACCAGGCAGATGTCGCCCGGTTTCGCGCGCTTGGTTGTATCCGACATAAAACCCTCCTTGGTTTCGCCAGCCGATTCTTGGCGCGGCTCGCGAAAAATTATTTTTTATTCGGCATGAATTTTTTTAATTTTTTAAGATTCACCGCCCCCAAAACAACCAAAATACCCAGCGGAATCAAGCCGGCCAAATTATTATACGAGCGCCCGGTCTTCTTCTCGGTCTCCCCAACAAGCGGCGATTCGTTCAATAGCTCCATGTCCTCGGGAAGACGGGGCTCAACGCGAAGCTCGGATTTGGTGGCCGTCAAAATTCCACGAACCTTGAGCTTGTCTCCGGACTCAAGCTTGATATTTTCAGGGGCGCCGCTCTTTTGAAAATACACTTTCAATTCTCCGGTGCCGTCGTCCAAATACAGATAAGAACTCTTTCGGTCCGTCACCTCGCCCTCCACTTCAATAAAGCCGGCCAAATAATCCGGGCTAATCTCCTCAAGCGCCACGGCTCGCGCCACGGCTTCTCCCTCCTCCAAGACCTCCATATCTTCGGGAAATTTTGTTTTAAGCCGCCACATCTCATTTGTCTTGCTCAAAGTCCCGCTAACCCTTATCTCTTGGCCGATATTCAAGTCGGGAAATTCTTTTTTATAATTATAAACCTGCACGCCGCGGCCTTGGTCATCGCCCATGTAAAAATATTGCGCGCCCAGCGTTCCGGGCAAGACCGTCACTATACCCAAAAGCGCGATTTTACCTTCTTCGCGCCACTCGCCGCTTTTTGAAAAATCAGTCAACTGATAAGATTCTGCTTCTTTGGTCGCGGCCTTTGCTTTGGTGGAAGATATTTTCGAAGACCCCAAATCTTCATTATCTTCAACTTTGACATCTTCGCCTTCTTCCACGGCCTCATCCTCGCTCTCGTCAAAAATAATTTCATTGGCCGCGCCCGGAGTAAGACTGTAAGTGAGAAACCATGCCTCTCCATCACGCGCCAAGCTAGTTTCTTTGGTCGGCGCCGCGATCTCGTCCCCATAAACCACCTCATCAATAAGATTGCCGCACGCGTCTTTAAGCGCAATTGAATCTCCGCCATTATTTAATTTCCCGCGTGGCTCGTAAACAACAAAGTAATCATTACCCGCAATCGCGCCCTCAAGATAGGTCTTGGTCTTGGACCCGTCTTCAATCCACCAGCCGTCAAGCAAAATTTCCTCGGCCAAGGGATTATATACTTCAATCCACTCATCCGTACCCTTTGGCGGATCCGAAACAAACTCGTTTATAAGAAGCGTATCCGGTTCGTAGCAAAGCGGCGCCGGTTCGTCTTCGGCCTCGTCGCTTTGTTCCTCATAATCCGCGTTTGCCTCGTCATAAAAATCTTCGGCCTCGTCTTCCTCAGCCGCGTCTTCGTCCGCGCTCTCTTCTTCATTTTCATCTTCCTCCTCCGGCTCTTCCGGGGAAAGTATTTGATTTCCTTGGCCCGGCGTCGGCGTGGTGGTTACAACAAAATCGCTAAAATCATTACCCGTGTCCGCGGCCCCGTGGGGACGGGCCAGGGCATGTTCCTGGCCCGAACAAGGTGCGTTGTCGCTTATATCCTCATCTTCCCAATCACCATAAGCGACACGGTCAATGATTTGGTTATTATATTTAAGAATGACTTGGTCTCCGCTGTTGTTTAATTTTGCCGAAGCAAGCGTGGCCAGAAAAAATCCGTTCGGCTCAATAAAATCCGAAAGCTGAAAAATTTTTGACTTGCCATCCCATATTGTCCAATCCTCTAAGTCAATGGTTTCCTCGGTTTTATTTAATAATTCAATCCATTCGCTTCCGCCATTCGGATTTGATAAAAATTCATTTATTAATACATCTCCCTCATCGGGCGCGTACGGCGGCTCGGGCTTGGAAAAAATAACAATCTGCGTGGACGTGGAATTTTCCAGCTCGCCGTCGCTCACCACAAGCCATATTTCGCGCGTGGCCGATTCCTCAAAACTCATGCTCAACGATTCATCCGTGCCCGCCTCCTCATCATCCAAATACCAAACAAATGAAGTCTCTTCTTCCTCCGGATCAAAAGACTGCGAGCCGTCAAAAATAATCTCCACATTCACTTCGGCCGTGGCCGGCGAAATTATCTTGGCCGTGGGCGCCAAATTCACCTCCGGCTCTTCCCAGCCATTCTCTTCGCCCGGCGTGGCCAAATCCAAGACTTCGTCTTTAAGATTCGCCCGCGTCTCGCTCGTGAACCAACATTCCTCAAGTCCACCGTCCCAGCAATCAGGCTTTCGGGCCATTGAGGCCCTGGCTTCATTGTCGCCAGCGAACGGTTCTCCCTCACCGTCATCCGCCCGGTCAATGTAATTGCCGTCCGCGTCCTCCAACTCATAGAAGGCGTCGGAGTTGGCAAGCGATATTGAAGACGTGACAAAGTCCGCCTCAATATCTAAAATTGATTTCTCATTTTCCGGCGAATAATTGGCCACAATGAAGAAGCCCAGTGCCGGGATGGTGGAACTTGTGGAAATTATTAAATTATTGCGGTTCGCGGCCGCGCCCGTAATCACCCAGTTGCTTATATCAATGTCCTCGTCGGTTGTGTTATGAAGCTCAATGAACTCGTCAACCATGGAAAGCGACGAACCGCTCCAAAAAATTTCATTAATTATAACCGCCGGCGCCTCGTCTTCAGCTCGCACGACGCCAACTTGCAAAAAATTTAAATTAAATAAAAATCCCTGCAATGAAACAAGGACCGCCAGCATGATGTTTAAAAATTTCATATTTCCTCCTTTGTTTCCGGCGATTTTGCGCCTACGGCGCAAAATCGCCGAACGTTAACCCCCTCTCGCTTCCACTATACCATGCGTCTTTAAAAACCGTGCTTGATAATTTTGCTAAAATTAGCTGAAAATCCCGCGTAAAATTTTCTCGTGTAATAAACCCTCTACATAAAATAAAAAAAATAT
>JAHJFT010000122.1 GCA_018824325.1 Patescibacteria group bacterium | reverse complement strand
TGATAAATTCTCTAAACAAAGGGTGAGGCTTTAAGGGTCTAGACTTAAATTCCGGATGGAATTGAACGCCGACAAAAAAGGGGTGATTTGGAATCTCTATAATCTCCACCAAATTTCTTTCTGGGTTAATTCCAGCCATCACTAATCCTTTCTTTTCCAAGATTCCCCTGAAAGCATTATTCACTTCAAAACGGTGTCTATGCCTTTCTGAAATATTTAAATCTTTGTAAGCTTTAGCGGCTAATGTCCCTGGGGTTATTTTGCATTTATAGGCTCCCAATCTCATAGTCCCCCCCATCTTCTTTTCCCTAATCAAGCTCTTTTGTTCTGCCATAACATCTATAACAGGAAAAGGACATTTTGGATTTATTTCCGTAGAACAAGCACCTTTAAGTTTGCAAACATTTCTGGCAAATTCTATAACGGCTAACTGAAGGCCGTAACATAATCCTAAAAAAGGAATCTTCTTCTTTCTGCAAAATTCTATAGCTTTTATTTTACCTTCTACTCCCCTATTGCCAAATCCTCCTGGAATTATTACTCCATCATACTTTCTTAACTCTTGAAGTTTCTTGGGGTTCTTTTCATATTCTCCAGAAGACAACCAATAAATTTCAGGTTTTCTTTTATAAAACCAAGAAGCATGTTTAATAGATTCTATAACAGAGATGTAAGAATCCATTAAGGTGAAATTACCAGTTTCAAAATACTTTCCGACAATAGCTATTTTAACTGGTATTTTAACAGAATTAATAACTTTTAAAAGAGACCTCCATTCTTTTAAATCATTATGTTTTGGTCTCATCTCGAATTTTTTAAATATTCTATTCCCTAGATTTTCCTTTTCAAAATTAACAGGAATCTCATATATGCTTTTTACATCTGGAGCGGAAATAACATCTTTAATATCAATATTGCAAAAAATAGAAATCTTTCTTTTTCTGGGTTCATCTAAAGCATCCAAAGATCTAGCTAAAATAATATCTGGCTGTATGCCAGCTTCATTTAAAGACCTGGCAGCCGTCTGGGTAGGTTTAGTTTTCATTTCCCCTATCGTAGAAGGAACTGGCAAGAAACTAACCATAATAAACATTACATCTTTGGGATTCTGCAATTTTAACATTCTGGCTGCTTCCAAAAACAACATATTCTGATATTTGAATTAGGGAGATACAAATAATTACAATTTTTGTAAATAAATAGCAATTTTTGTCATTACATGGCTAATCAATATCGTTTTTTAATAACAAAGATTGATGAGCTTCAGATGTCAACACCAAGCTTATCAAGCCTGTATCTCATTGATCTTGAATTTATTCCAAGCAATTCAGCAGCTTTTGTCTTATCGCCGTGCGCGCATTCCAATGCCTTGTTAATATATACCCTTTCGACATCTTCAAGTATGGCATCAAGAGAAACACCTTTCGGAACATCATTAAGATCATAGCCCTTATCCTTAACACCTTCTACCAGTCTCCTTTGCTTATGCAATGAGAGGGAGAGACTATCAGGAAGAAGAATATTGGTATCGGTTATTGCCACGCTCCGTTCCATAAGGTTTTCAAGTTCCCGTATATTTCCAGGGAAGGGGTAGTTATTAAGCAGGTTAATAGCATAGGATGAAATTTTTGTAACCTTCTTTCCCAATTCATTTGAATATTTTTCAAGAAAATGCTGAGCAAGGATACGAAGATCGCTCTTTCTCTCCCGTAAAGGAGGCAGTTTGATCTCGATTACATTCAGCCTGTAAAAAAGATCCTCTCTGAAGCGCCCTTCTATGACCTCATTTGCAAGGTCTTTGTTTGTTGCAGAGATTATACGAATATTAACCGAGATATCCTCATTACCGCCAACAGGCTTGAAAACCCTTTCCTGGACAACCCTTAGAAGCTTAACCTGAAGATGTATGCTTAAATCACCAATCTCATCTAAAAAAACCGTCCCTTCATCGGCAGTTTCAAAAAGCCCTTTTTTGTCCTGAGTAGCTCCTGTGAAGGCACCTTTCCTATATCCAAAAAGCTCGCTTTCCATTAATGTTTCAGGAATACCCCCGCAGTTTATTGGTACGAAAGGCATGTTGCAGCGATCGCTTTCATCATGAATTGCCCTTGCTATCAGTTCTTTGCCGGTTCCGCTTTCACCGGTAATAAGTATGCTGGTCTTTGTTTTTGCTACCTGCTTTATCATATTGTATACATGGAGCATTGCAGGGCTGTTTCCGATTATCTTCCCGAAATGAAGATGTTTTTTCAACTCATCGTCGAGAATCTTCTTCTCCTGCTCGATAGTTTTAAGTTCCAGGGCATTTGCAATGGTCTGTTTGAGTTCATCATTATCAAAAGGTTTCGGAACATAGTCATACGCACCGTCATTCATTGCTTCAACAGCCGTTTCGGTCGAAGCATAGGCTGAAATCATAATAACTATCGTATTCTGATTCTTCTTTTTTGATGCCCTGAGCACATCAATACCGGTCATATCTCCCAGTTTGATATCACAAAGCAGAAGATCAAAATCTTTCTTTTCGAGCAAAGATATTGCTTTGCGTCCGCTTTCAGCAGATGAAATCTGATACCCTTCCCTTGAAAGCATCACATCAAGAAGCTCTCTCATGCTCTCTTCGTCATCAACAACGAGTATATTAAAATTCTTGTCCGGCATAATTATAAATAATTTATTTAGGTGTTTAGGCTATAGGCTGTAGATTACAGGCTACCCTCCTGAGTCATTATGTTTTCAAATACAATTCTTCCGCAAACCATTGTCAGATATGTCCTTCCCTTCATTTTCCATCCATTAAACGGGGTGTTGCGGCCAAGGGAGCGAAAACCGCCTGAATCAACGGTATAGACCGCTTCAGGATCGATAATCGTTATATCGGCAATACCGCCAATTTTTATGCTCTTTTCAATGCCCAGAATACGGGCAGGATTTATAGACATTTTCTCAATCAGTTCCGATATTCCGATAACCCCGTCTTCAACCAGTTTCAAACAAAGGGAAACGGATGTTTCAAGCCCGACTATACCGTTTGCGGCAAAATCAAATTCAACATCCTTTTCAATACTTGAATGGGGAGCATGGTCGGATGCAATTACATCTATCGTTCCATCGGATAGACCTTCGCGTACAGCTTCCCTGTCAAAGGCTGAACGAAGCGGGGGACTCATCTTTGCATTGGTATTATAACCCGAGACCGCATCATCTGTAAGTGTAAAATAATGAGGCGCTGTTTCGGAAGTAACCGGAATGCCTTTTCTTTTTGCCTCCCTGATTGCATTTACCGATTCATGCGTGCTGACATGGGCTATGTGAAGATGTGCGCCGGTCAATTCGCATAAGGCGATATCTCTCATAACCATTATGCTCTCGGCGGCATTTGGTATTCCGGCAAGACCCATTCTTGTCGCAACTGCACCTTCGTTCATTACACCGCCTGCTGAAAGCTCATTCACCTCGCAATGAGATATAACCGGCAACCTGAATCCTCTGGCATATTCCATCGCCCTTCTCATCAGCCGGCTGTTTGAAACAGGTTTACCGTCATCTGAAAGAGCAATGGCACCGGCTTCCTTCAAGTCTCCGTATTCGCAAAGGCTCATCCCTTCAAGGCCTTTGCTGATAGCGGCAACAGGATACACGGTTACATTTCCGGCTTCACGGGTGCGTTTTAATATGTACTCCGTAATCTGCCTGTTGTCGTTAACGGGGATGGTATTCGGCATGGCACATACGGAAGTGAAACCGCCGCAGGCGGCAGCAAGTGTTCCTGTTTCAATTGTCTCCTTATATTCCTGTCCGGGCTCTCTCAAATGGACATGCATGTCTATCAGCCCTGGCACAACAATCATGCCTGAAGCATCGATTATTCTTTCCGGAACACGCCCCTTGAGCAGCCCTGAACCGCCTTTTTCTGATTTTCCTGAAGGAACTATTTCGATAATCCTGTCGTCATCTATTAAAATGTCCATTATGCCATCTAAATTTCCAGGATCAACAACCCTTCCCCCCTTAATCAG
>JAHJFT010000052.1 GCA_018824325.1 Patescibacteria group bacterium | reverse complement strand
TTTCGAATGTGGGCTGTGTGATTATCCCATTTCTGATATCTGAAAATGCATCTTGGTAGGATTTTACATTTTCATCATAAACAGAAGAATAATCACTTAAATCATTTACAATCTGCCCAGAATGAGAAATTTTATCTTTATTTTTAAAGTAATTTTCAAACTTTTCAAAAGTAGATTTATCTCCAGAACCTAAATAAAATCCGATTAACGAAGCATAATCATAAACTCCGTTAAAAAGAATGTTTCTCTTTTTGTAATTGGAACTCCAATTTTTTAAAACGTCTTTTACGGGAGAAAAATTAACATTGAGATAATTTTGTTCAAACCAAAAACCCTGATTAATTTTAGAGATTAAATCCAAAATTATTTCTTCAACTAAATTATATTTTTCTCCAAGATTAGTTTTTGAATCTTTAAGGAGTTCCAAAATCAAAGAAAAATAAATTCTTTCGCCCAAAACAGTTTCTTTAATTTTTTTTTCAGAACTCCAAACTTCTTGCTTATAGTCAAGAATCCTATTTGTTTTGTATGCCATAAGCATTATACATTCTATTGCGATTGGAATATTGAAAAATTTTGCAAAATCTTCTTTTGAACCAGATGCCTTAAATCCTGCATAAAATTGAATTGCATTAAGATGAACTCTCTTTTTTGTGTATTCTTTTAAGATTATTTTAAATGCAGGATTTTTCTTGCAAAATTTTTCCAAATGGTTATTTAATTTTTCTGCGACATCTTCTGAAATCGCAATATATTCTTTGTGCTCCATATTGTTATTATGAATTTTTCTAAACTTATTAATTTATCATTTCTAAGCGCGCTTTGGGGTGGAAATATTAATCTGTGAGCTAGTCAAAATTATTGGATTTAACAGGTATTTATCTACCAAACTTCCCTTTTATACAACTATACAACTCCTCATACCGGCGCGCCGTGTTCTGCGCCGTAAAATCACGCGCCACCAGCTCGCGCGCCTCACGGCCCATGGAAAGCGCCTCATCCGGCCGTTCAATAAGCCAGCGCAAACCATCGGCCAGCGCCTTGCTATTTCCCGGAGGAACCAGAACAGCGTTTTTCGCGTGAGAAAAAACATCGGAAATACCTGCCACCTTGGTCGCGACAATGGGCAGGCCCACGGCCCCGGCTTCAAGCACGGCAATACCCAAGCCTTCCCAAAGCGATGGAAAAACAAAAATATCAGCCTCTGATAAAAGCTTGGGAATATCGCGGCGCTCGCCTAAAAACTTTACTCGCTCATCCAAGCCCAAAACCTTGACCATATCTTCAATCTCCGGCCTTAACGAACCATTGCCCACCAACCGCATTGTCCAGGGCAATTTTTCTATCTCTTTGAGCGCGCGGATAAGATATTTATGCCCCTTTTGTTCTTCAAAGCGCGACACATTGATGAGCACGGGCGGCGATGAAAAGCCGGCCCCCTCTTTTGCTTGAAAACGAGAAATATCCACGCCATTGTATATTACACTTATCTTTTTCTCGGGCACGCGCTCGGCGCGAATCATGTGCTCGGCCACGGACGGAGAAACCGCGATAAAATATTTAAACACAAACGCGGTCAGCCGCTTGATAATTTTTTTAAAAAATCCCTGATCCAAATTCACGTTATGCTCGGTTTTAACAATCACGGGCACGCGCGCGAAATGCGCGGCCAGGCCAGCCCAAAGATCGGCGCCGAAAAGATGCGTGTGCACCACATTCGGCTTTGCTTCTTTAAAATAATTATAAAGCTGAATAAAAATTCCCAAGCCCAGCTTGGTTTTTTTGCGCAAAATTTTAATCCCGACCCCAGAGTCCTGAAAATCGCGCTCAAGCTCGCCGCCCCGAACCATGGAAATGACTTCGTAATCAAAGTTCTCACGGTCCCGAAAGCGCATCAAATCCAAAACAAGGCGCTCCGCGCCCCCCAACCCCAGCGTGGTAATCACATGAATTATTTTATATCTTTTTTCCGGCATTTTTTTTCTTCACGCCCGGCCGCTCTTCGTGTTTAAAAACCTTGGCCGCGGCCAGCGCCAAAGCGAGCGGTATCCAAAGCTTGGAATTATAATAATTCGTGTTGAATAATTGATAACAAATACTGCCTACCGCCATAACAAGCGAAAACGCCACGATATATTTGCCCTGGCTTGCCCAAGGCAAATTTTTAAACGACTTGGCCAATCGGACAATCACATAACCGAACATTGAAGCCAGCGCGATCAGGCCGGCCAAACCCATCTCGCCCATGACTTTTTGCAAAACGCCGTGCGCTTCCATGGGCTGGCCGAATTCAAAAGTAAATAGATTGGTCGCGCCCACATAGTTCATAAACATGCCCGCGCCCTGCCCGAGCACCGGACTCGCGCCAAACATTTGAACCGCGATTTCCGAAAGCATGAGCCGCGCCTCGGTTGAAGAAAGCGCCACATAACTTGTGGAAAAAATATACATGTAAATTATCACCGGCGCCAAAAGCAAAATCAGAACCAGAATATATTTGGAAATTTTGACCAGTTTTTTTTGGTAAACCAGAGCGAAATAAACTATTGCCATGAACAAAATCGCGATCCAGGCGGTTCGGGCAAAGGTCAGTAGGGCGATAACAAAAATCAACCCGTTGCCCAGGGCCAAGCCCAGGCTTGACCACTTGGTTTTTGAATCATGAAAAAGGATCATGCCGATGGGAAGCGCGGCAATCAAAACTTCGGCCAGCAAGTTATGGTTCTCGCCCAGCGGACTGATGCCCCAAAAAGCAATCGGCGCGGCTCGCGTGAGAAGACCGGCCGCCGGCAGAATGAAAAGCGACACCAAACCCAAAAACGCGGAAAATATTCCGGCGCCGTAAAAAATCTGAAAAACGCGCCGAAGCTCAACCTTGGAACGAATCAAATTATACGGCAAAACCAAAAACACTAAATAAAAAAACATTATCGGCCGGACGCAGTATTTAAAAGATTGTTGCCAATCCTCGCCCGCCATAAAAACCGAGAGAAGAGCCACGCCAATAAACGCGCCGAAAAAGAGCGCGCCCGGAAAATAAATCTGCCATCTGTCAAATCCGCGAATTTTCCAAAGATAAATTGACTTAATAAGCCAAGCAAGAAACAAGACTATGGCAATGCCGTCAACCAGGGCGAAGTCCGCGCTGCCGGAAAAAAATTCCGAGATAAGGCCCAACTCGCCGGTTGGCACATGAACCATCAGGCCGATAAAAGGCGCCGCTAAAATTAAAAGATACAAGCCAAGGCGGTGATATTTGATAAAAAGCGCCACCAGCCCCAAGCTCACGAGCATGCTTATTATGGTTATGGGATAGCCCATCACCACAAAAGCGGCCACCAGAAAAATAAGGCTTACCCAAAACCAAATCATGGCGCCGCGTTCTTCGCCGCGCACCTCGCGCCCCACCTCTTTTCCCACGTCTAAAATGAAGTCTTCGAACATATTTAAGCGTATTTCTTTAGATATTATACCTTATTTTTATGTAAATTTAAACCTAAAAACATAAAATCTACGAAACTACAAATTTTTTACGAATATACGAATATTTTTTCGTACACGCACCATATCATTGAACGTTCATCATGAATTCGTATATTCGTACCTTATTCGTAATTTCGTAGATTATTCGTAAATAAAAAAATGGCTCCAGTATAAGACATGGAGCCATTCAAGAGTAGAGACGGGGCACTGCCTCGTCTAGGTCTCGTCTGAAAGAACGTTACGGCTGTTCGAAGAGTACGTTATACCCGCTTAAGGGTAAATTTAACGTATAACCGATCAGCACAGGATTGCCTCCGTTTGTACAGGCGAACGCCCCAACCCGACGTAGCTCACTCAGGTCTGGATTGCAAGGACCGGGCACGGTGCACTCGGCGTGGTACCGTACGCGCGGAGCATCCATATACCTGACATTGGGCTCAATCAGGCTTGCGCTCTGGTAAAAGAAGTCGCAAGTGACTTCG
>JAHJFT010000113.1 GCA_018824325.1 Patescibacteria group bacterium | reverse complement strand
CTTTAAATCAAGCCCTTTCCGCTTGCCGAAAAGCATCATATCCTGTACCTAACATCTTTCTCTTTTGGAATGAAAACAAACGCTGAACCGTGCAAACCCAATCTTACTTGTTGTGATACTTCCAACGTATTTGGTGAATCACCCACGCTCTAACGCCGGTGATATCCGTTTCTAATCTTGAATATCTGGCTGTAATGGGCTGCAACAATATCATGCAGAATGTATAAATTTTCCTTGAAATTTCAATGCGGTGAGGGTAATCTGACCAAAATTTGGGACAACGTATCGATAGTGCGCCACGAGCGCGCTTTAATATAAAGTGTGTGTAACTGCACAAGAGATGAGGGTTTGGCCCCTCGGAGCCGGCTTGCAGGAGCAGGCTTCAAACCACCTTAAGCTGCTGTGGTCAAAAGCCATGGTGGTGAGCGTTAAGGAAAAGTCACGGCATAGGACTGTGGCAGGTGAGGGTCAAGGAGCCGAGCGTAAGCGAACCACCGATGAGGTGTCGAAACGTACAAGATGGCGTCAAAACTGGGATTCTTTCGATGTTCCAGGATGAATCCAGGGGAAACCTGTTTACTGCCTGGGTGACGTCCGGCATAAAGGTGGCGGGACTTTGATCTTGGCTCTTGTGTGGAACGTGGGAACTCTTCATGTGATGTTAAGAGAAAACCCTGTAAGTGAGACCCACGAAGGGGGAAAGTATCGATGCACATGAAGGGGGCGGAGCAACTCGTAGTAGTGATGAAGTCTCTGTAATGGAGATGGAGCGAAGGGGTTGCATCGACCGGCTTTACAATTTGGTCAACCATTTATGGGAGGAACCATTGAGTAAGGCAAAGCCGTTCAGTATTTCCAAACGAGTTGTCTTTGAAGCGTACAAGCGGGTAAAGACAAACAAGGGAGCCGCCGGTGTAGACGAGGAGTCGATTGCAGATTTTGAAATTAACCTTAAAGATAATCTGTATAAAGTCTGGAATCGTATGTCATCTGGCAGCTATTTTCCGCCGCCGGTTCGTGCAGTGGATATCGGCAAAAAGGACGGCGGTCAAAGAAGACTGGGGGTTCCAACAGTATCGGATCGAATCGCCCAGATGGTGGCCAAGATGTATTTTGAGCCGGAGGTGGAGTGTCATTTTCATCCCGACTCTTATGGTTACCGACCGAAAAAGTCAGCAATAGAGGCAGTCGGAGTGGCCCGGCAACGATGCTGGCGCTACGACTGGGTTCTTGACCTTGACATAAAAGGTTTCTTTGACAACATCGACCATGAGCTGATGCTCCGGGCGGTGCGGAAGCACACAGACTGCAAATGGCTGCTGCTGTACATTGAGCGGTGGCTGAAGGCACCTGTTCAGTTGAAGGATGGCACCCTTGTCAACCGGGATAAAGGCTCACCGCAGGGTTCGGTGATGACTCCCCGAACGCAAAAGGCAACTTTGAATTTACCAGGACAATTGGGTACAAACGGATACATAATAATGCTTGACATAATGTCATAAAAGGTTGTATTATTATGACCTATGGTGAGATCTTCAAATCCGGAGCGTGCAAAACGGATCAATGCCGCGTTGGTATTGATAAAGATAAAGAAATCTGCTGCCGAGGCAGCGCTGGTTTTAGCAAGCAAATACGGTATGTCCAAGCGTCAAGCCTATCGATATGTGCACGAAGCAGAGGCAATTGGCAGCGAGGTGCCGATCCCGGACACAAAGATTGCCTTTACCGTGAAGGTGTCCAAGAACTTGATCCAGGCGGTTCGGAACTATGCAAAGACCAGCGGGCAGAGTTTGAGCGAGATAGTTACCCAAGCGCTTCAAGCTTTTCTTCAAAACGGTCGGGGGCGTGGTTAATAGGAGAAAATCCGCCATTGATATTGAGCTGGAATACAGTTTTGATCGACTGTCAACGAGAAAGATTATTCAGGTTTATCAGCTTTTGGTGCCCGACAAAATGTGGGAAGGCAACAACAGAAAGGGAATCTTAGACCAAAAGGATGGAGTCACAAAAGATGAGTCTGACAGCAATTTATGCACGAGTATCGTCGGATCGGCAAAAACAAGAGCACACAATTAGTAGTCAGACTGCAGCATTGATCGAATATGGCCAGGATCACAATTACACGATACCTGAGGAATGGATTTTTCAGGACGAAGGTTATAGTGGTGCAAATTTAGTTCGACCCGGTTTGGAACGGTTACGTGATCTGGCCGCGGAAGGGCAAATTGAAGCGCTGCTGATATATTCTCCGGATCGACTGAGTAGAAAATATGCTTATCAGGTATTATTGACTGAGGAGTTTTCACGTCATGGTGTTGAGGTTTATTTCATCAAATCACCCAAGGCGGAAACTCCTGAAGAAGAGTTGTTGATTCAATTTCAGGGTATGATTGCCGAGTACGAGCGAGCGCAAATTGCAGAGCGCACCCGGCGCGGCAAAAGGCATCGCGCCAAAACAGGTCTAGTAAATGTACTATCCGGTGCTCCCTACGGTTACAAATATATTAAAAAGACAGAGACTTCATCAGCTTATTACGAAGTTAAAGAAAAGCAAGCAGAGGTTGTTCGCCGTGTTTTCAAACTGTACACAGAAGATGGGCTTAGTATAAATGCAATAGCGCGTTGGTTAAATGAACATGACATCGCTACACGTAAGGGAATATCTCGATGGGAACGATCCACGGTATGGGGTATGTTGCGTAATCCGGCGTATAAAGGAGTCGCTTGTTTTGGGAAGACAGAGCGTGCTGAGAGGCAGAAAATAACTCGTCCATTGCGAAAGCGAGGTGGTTTCACTCCGCGCTGTAACTGCAACCGTGAACGTCCTAGAAGAGAGTGGATTGAGATTCCTGTTCCCCCGATTGTAATAGAAGAGACCTTTGATCTTGCCCAAGAACGATTGGAGCGAAACAAACTTTTTTCTCCGCGACGTACCATCGAGCCCACTCTACTTCAAGGGATGTTGGTTTGTAGCGAGTGTGGTTATGCCTATTACAGAACTTCAACTCGTACATCTAAAAGAAAGCTATACTATTATCGTTGTTTAGGTTCTGATAATTATCGTCATACCAATGGACGTGTTTGTGATAATCGACCAATCCGTCAGGATTATTTAGACGAAGTTGTATGGAAACAGGTAATTCAATTACTTGAAAACCCAGAGTTAGTTCGTGTTGAAATGCAGCGCAGGATTAAACAGATACAAGATTCTAGTCCCACAAAACGAAGAAAAGAAGTAATAAGTAAAGGGATAATCAGAATAAGTAAAGGGATCGAAAAGCTTTTGGATGCCTATCAAGAAGGTCTTGTGAAACTTGAAGAATTGCGTAAACGATTACCGGAATTAAGAAATAGGGAAGAAGCATTGAAATCCGAGTTGAACAGCATAGAGGCAGCAACCGTTAACCAAAATTTCTTTCTTCGACTAGCTAGTAATATTGAAGGGTTTTTAGAGAGATTACGAAAGACAGCAAATACCTTAAATGTCATTGAGCGTCAAAAAATACTGAGGCTTGTTGTAAAGGAAATTTTTGTTGAACAGGAAAAGATTAGGATCAAACATTCGATTCCTGTTCCAGAATCTATTACCCCAGCGGCACCGTTAAAATGCTCAAAAACACCTGGTTACCTTTTGCGTTCGGGGAGTCTTCAGTCCGTTGCTCAGCAACGTGTATCTGACAGTCCTCGACAATGCGTTGGCAGAGGCAGGATATCGGTTTGTGCGATACGCGGACGATGTGCTGATTTTCTGTCGAAGCGAGAAGGAAGCGGCGGAGGCCCTGAACCACG
>JAHJFT010000051.1 GCA_018824325.1 Patescibacteria group bacterium | reverse complement strand
GGTACGAATGCGAGAAGTAAGGCGGCCAAAAGCGGAATAATCATCCAAGCGGAAATAGTTAAAAGTAATTTGAGATTTGACCAATACAAGGTCCAGCTCTTTTTAATCAAATCTCCCACTCCTATTATCTGCATAATTTTTTTTAATTTTTTAAAATTGGCAAAATTAATTGCCAGACTTGGTTATGGATTGTTTCCATGTCTTGGTTGGCGTCAATCGTGCGCCAGCCGTATTCGCGGCCCAGAGCCGAATGGATCTGGCGCACCCGCTCGGTCAGCTCGTCGTTTTTCTCGTGCGCGTGCCCGGCTTCCACGCCGTCCAAGAATCGTTGGCCGTCAAAAAGAACGGCCAGGTCTTCTTTAAGTAGATGCGAATTTATTTTTTCCAAAAAAGATTTGTCCACGCCCGCGCCCATGCCCCAGGCAATGCCCGTGCCCGCATAATCCTCGGCCACTATCATTATACCATTTTCAAGCTTTTTGCGGAGCGCCGGGTCATATTGCGTGCGGTTCATGGCCGTAAAAATCTGAAACTCGCGCGCCGAAAGCCCGTATGGGTTGTCGTTTCTTAAATAATCATTCAATATCGGCCCGGATGGTTCAAGGTCGTAAATCGGATATTTAAGATATTCGGCCGCGTGCCCTTCCCGCTTCAGCCGTTCAACAAGTTTCTTGGCTTGCGTGGTTTTCCCCAGATTATTAATGCCGTATAAGACAATGAATTTTCCTTTCATATCAACATTATTTAATTACCTTGTATCTTACATGGATGACATTTTCATCCAATTGTTTTGATTCAATAAACTCCAAATTCAAATCCACGTCCGCGCCGTTGAAGAGAGAAAGTCCCTGGCCGAAAATTTTCGGCTCCACAGTCAGCCATATCTCGTCAATCAGGTTGAGTTTTAAAAACAAGCCGTTTATTGTCGCGCCGCCGCCGATAATCACGCTTTTGAATCCGCGCTTCTCCAATTCGGCGAGCAGTTCTTTGGGCTGGGTTTTGGTAAATTCAAGCTCTTGGGCAATGTTTCGCGAAGTGTCGGGTTCAAGGTTCATCACAATGTTAAGGCGGCCGGGCAGGGGACGGCCAATGGTATCATAAGTCGTCTGCCCCATAATAATGGCGCCGGCCCGTTTCGTTTCCTCAACGAAAATTTTCTTGTCCGCCTTGCTCGTCCATGTGGCTGCGTGATTTGTATGCTTGGCGATTTTGCCATCAAGCGTGATGGCCATGAGGAGAATAACCTTCATAGATTAAATATAGAATTACGTATTTGATTGGTAGGATATGTTAAGACGATAGAATCTAGAAGCTAGAAAATAGAAATTGGAAAATGTCTGCCTGCCGGCAGGCAAGGAAATTGGAAATTACCTTTTCCTAAATCATAAATCCTAAGTCCTAAATCCAGCATTTTACACCGCGATTTCAAAGCTAATTTTGGGATAACTTTGATAATCAACAATTTTCGTGTCCTCGGCTTTCCAGTCAAAGATTGATGTAAAATTTTCAGTTTCAATTTTAGGAAGGGGATATTTATTCGGGTCGCGCGAGAGCTGTTCTTTTAGGCCGTCAACATGATTTACATAAATATGAGTGTCGGCCAAAAATCCGGTTAAAATACCTTCTTCAAATCCGGATTCCTTGGCCAAGAGATGCAACAGAATGGCGTAGCTCGCGATATTAAACGGCAGTCCGAGCGCCGAGTCAACCGACCGCTGATTCCAAAGCAGATTTAATCGGTTATTAATTATAGTAACTTGAAAACAATAATGACAATAGGGTGGAACGGCTTTATTAATATCCATGGGGTTCCAGGCCAGAACAAGCATGCGCCGGCTGTCGGGCTGGGTTTTCAGCATATCCACCATTTGTTTTAACTGGTCAACGCCCTGGCCCATGTAGTCGGTGTCATAAGATTTATATTCGGCGCCAAAATGCCGCCATTCCCAGCCGTAAATCGTGCCTAAATCCCGTTCTTCCAACATCTTCTTTTTTGTTTCTTCGTCATGGCCGTATGGTACTTTGAGCGGCGTGCACCATTCATCCCAGATGTGGTTGTTCCGGTCCTGCAGCCACTTTTTGTCAGTAATGCCTTTTATAAAAAATTCCAGTTCAGTGGCCACCAGCCGAGATGGAACTTTTTTCGTGGTCAAAAGCGGAAAACCGTTTTTCATGTCATGTTGGAACATTGTTCCGGCCAGGGCAATAGTGTCCACGCCGGTGCGGTTTTCTTTGCGCTCGCCGTTTTCCAAAATATTTTTAATGATGTCTAGATAGGCTTTCATATTTTTTTTGTAGTTAGTGGTTTTTAGTTTTTGGTTTTGGTCTTTAGTTTAGTCATGGTCT
>JAHJFT010000050.1 GCA_018824325.1 Patescibacteria group bacterium | reverse complement strand
TAAACAAATTCAAAATCCAAATGTTCAAAATTCAAAACATTTTAATTGATTATTCAGACTATCTTGTTTTGAATTTTGGATTTTGAGCATTTGATATTGTTTTGGATTTCGTGCTTAGGATTTAGGATTTTCGCACCAAAACCCATCTTTAACTCCCATCAAAATCAAAACATCTAATTTACCCCTCTCTTTTTTTATTCACGATTACCCTGGCCGGCCTAATAACTTGACTGTTCAATTCATAGCCGCAAAGCGCGGTCTCTAAAACTTCATCATCTTCCCGTTCCGCGTCTTCCCTTGTTTCAACCGCCTCCATTGTATTCGGGTCAAACTTTTTACTAATTTCAATTTTTTTAACGCTAAAGTTTTGCAAAATATCCATGAATTGCTTGTAAATATTTTCCACGCCCTCAAACCATTGCGCGACACTCGCCGCCCTCGCCGGCTCAATCTCGGAAAAATCCGGCTTATGTTCCATGGCTTGCTCAAGATTGTCAAGCACCGGCAAAATCGCCAAAACCAAATCCATGTTTGCCCGGCGAATCATTTCCGCCTTTTCCTTGCCTGTCTGCTTTTGCAAATTTTCATAATCCGCTCGAGCTCTTTGCCAGCCGGCCAAGTATTCCTCGGCCTTTTTTTGCAATTCGGCCGAATCTTCGGCCGGCGCCTTGCCGTCCTTGGGCTCCTTTTTCGCGGCTTTTTTTTCTTTGTCTTCTTGCTTCATATTAAAAACTTTCAATTACTTCCTTGGCCTGGCGCACCAAGGAATAATTTTTATTATAATCCATTCGGAGCGGCCCCAAAAGGCCGACAATGCCGGGCTCGCGGTCCTGGTACTTGAAGCGAGAGATTACCAGACTGCTCTGATTGCCGAATGGATTCTGATGGCCGATAAATACTTCCACGTCTTTTTCCAGCTCGTCAAAAATCTTGCCCACCAAATCATCCATCCGGTCCAGAGTGGCCGAAAGATTGATTATCTTTCCATATTGCTGAAATTCGCTCTGGCGGAAAAGATTGGACAACCCGGTGTAATACGCGTGGTTAAATTTAAAACCAATAACAATTGCCTGGCCCGAAAGCTGGGAAAGAAGCTTGGCGATATTTTTTACTCCCTGCTCGTAAATTGAGCCTTGCAAAATCTGCTTTAACGCCTTTTCCAGCTTAATAACTTTTCTATATTCCAAATATTTATCAACAAAATATTGATAAGCTTTTTCCGTGGGAACGCGGCCGGCTGATGTATGCGGCTGGGACATATAGCCCCGCTTTTCTAGCTCGGCCAGCTCGTTTCGCACCGTGGCCGGACTTAGTTTTAGCTTGTATTTTTTAACCAAACTATTGGACCCAACCGGATCCGCGGTTTGCACATATTCCTGAATTGCCAGGCACAATAATTGTTTTTGCCTTGATGTGAGCATAATGAATGAATTCTGATTTTATTTTGGGCGCCTGTCCGCCTTTGGCCGGAATGGCCCGACCGAAAACATCGTCTTGTTTTTATCTTAACGCGTATTCCTTTTTTACTTTCACATACAGATTTTTCTGAAAAGCAAAGAATATTGAGCGAATACTATCTACGTTTCCAAACGGTCGTTTGAATCTGCTTTTGCAAATATTGGATGAGTTCTTGGTTCATATATATTTAACTATGCAACAATTATATATTTGTAGTATATTATACTATTCAAGTAATACAAATCACCTATTTTTTGGCTTATCATAGCCATATTTTATAGCGATTTGTTGCTTGAAAAATCATAACTCACCGCCCGCTTCGCCCCAACCGCTCGCCTTGAGCTTAGGGTCAATATATTCGGCTCTTGTTTCTGATTCGTTCATAAAATTAATTCTTGTCTATGAAAATATCCAAATATTTTCTATACATATAAGATTGGCCATATTTTTTGTCTTTATCTTTTGGAGTAAGAATTCCTTTTTGGATAAATCGCTCAATGACAGTTTGCGCTCCGGCGCGGGTAAATCCAGTCCATTTTTGAACAATGGAATTATTTATAATCGGCTGACCATATAATTTTGGTAAAACCACCATCGCACTTTCAGATGCTCTTTTTCCAAAAGCTTGAATTTTTCTCATATCTTCCTCGCGCCGGACCGTAATTTTACCCACAATATCAATAGCTTCATTTGCTATTTCAATCACACCATCCAAGAAAAATTCTATCCATTCCGAAACGTCTGCCTCCTCGCCTTGATAAGTGGCCAATTTTTCATAGTAAATTTTTTGATGTTTTTTAAAATAAGAAGATAGAAATAAGACCGGTTTTTCCAAAAATCCTTCTTTCCATAAATAAAAAGTAATTAACATTCTTCCCGTTCTTCCGTTACCATCAAGAAACGGGTGGATTGTCTCAAATTGCGCGTGGACAAGACCCGCTTTTATTACGGTGGGAGTTGAGTCTTCTTTATTAAAGAATAATTCAAAATCATTTAAGGCTTTGCGCATTTCATCTACCGGCGGAGGAACAAAACGGGCATTATCTGGCCGCGTGCCGCCTATCCAGTTTTGGCTTTTTCGAAATTCTCCAGGATCAGAAAAATGAGTTGCTCGCGCTTTTTGCATTAATTTTCCATGAAGTTCTCTGGCAAACCTTAATGCCATTGGGAAATTATCTGCCGTGATTCTTTTTATTCCATAATTTAGAGCGTTTATGTAATGCAAAATATCATCAACATCTTCTGGTATACTTTCATTAATTTTTACTTCCGCCTCTATCGCGTCAATCATTGTCGCCCTTGTTCCTTCAATTTGGCTGGAAGAAGCGGCATCTTTTCGCAGATACATCAGCAAGAAAAAATCCGCGTCAGGAAGAAGCTTTGTAATGCCGTCTAATTTACCAAGAAGACGAGTAGCCTCATTGTTCTTTTTAAGAATTTCGGGATTGAAATCAAAACCGGCCTTCGGTGGAAAAGGATTGGGAACAAAGGCTTTAAAGCCTTCTTTTTGTTGAATATTTCTCCCTATTTCAATTTTTGGCATAACTTGTATCTATCTTATTCATAATGTAT
>JAHJFT010000049.1 GCA_018824325.1 Patescibacteria group bacterium | reverse complement strand
TTCTTTCAGCAGTGCTTTCTTGGTCTACTAATGGTCATATAACCATTAGTTTTCCAGATTATAGCTAAATTTAGAAGAGAAACACCATTTTTACCAACACGAAACTTTAATTAACTCTAATTTATAGACAAGAGGTAATTCGTAGACTCCAAGTAATTTGTGGGCCGGAGTCAGGGAGAGGACATCGAGTTTTTGATTTTATAAACAAACAATGATATATTTAAAAAAAATAGAGCCGGGTTAGGGCTCTTGAGGTTTGGCCGATGCGGTCTCGGCGCTAAAGCTTTCCAACGCTTGTTTCCAAAAGTCAGATGTCATGGTTCTGGGTTCAAGGAACGCGGCAATGTGCTGTAATTTCTGTTCCAGTCTTGTAAACTTATTTTCCTTTATGTTTTTGGCGAGCCATTGGCCAAATATTTGGCCATCTTCATGATTCAGCCCGGTGGCTTGCACCGCGCCATAGACCAACAGCTTGGTATCGGCGTGGCTTAGGTCGACAACATCAGCATAATAGGCGCAGAGAAAAGTTAATACATATTTGAACTTTCCGCAAGCCCCATTATTGTAAATTGTTGTCAGTCCGTCCTCTATCAGCTGTTTTTCTGGCTCAAAATGTGAAAATTGATCATTGAGCCTGTCCGAAGACTCTAACAGCAGGTTAAAAAAGCTGCACCTATCTTGATTGTCCTGATTCATTTTTACCCTCCTTTCAGGGTTTAAATCTTATCAAAATAAACTGTAAACTGTCAAGACTGTCTAAAGAATGTATGCGATTAGGATATTTTGTGACAATTTGTTTAATAACCGCTGCCGTCATTTTGGTTGGCGCGGGTTGCGGCAAAGAAATCCAGCCGCCGCCGGAAAGTTCAAGCAGCTTGATTCAGTCGCCGCAAGACGCGCTCGTTCCAGCGACAATTTACACGCTTGAACAGGTGGCCGAGCATGCCGCGCTTGACGATTGCTGGATTGCGCTTGACGGCACGGTTTATGACATTACCGAGTTTGCCCCCGGCTATGCCGGCGGACAGGAAGCGATAACGCGCTGGTGCGGCCAGGACGCGTCCGAGGGTTTTTCCACTAAAAATTTTAGTAGTCAACCCCACGCCGCCGCGTCAAAATTAAAACTTGACCCCTATTTTATTGGGAGTTTGGCAAATTAATTTAATAATCAATAATAAAATCTATATGCCATATATTTCCGACACCGGCTTTATGCCGTTCGCGCCGCTTGAAATCTGGCAGGCCTTATCTTTATTCGGCGTATTTATGGTCTGGTCGTTTATCTGGAAGGGCTGGGCGCTTTGGCGCGCCGCCGAGAACAAACACAAGCCCTGGTTCGTCGTTCTTTTACTTGTGAACACGCTCGGCATTTTGGAGATACTGTATATTTTTGTTTGGGGCAAAAAGCCGGGAGAAAAATAAAAAAAGACCGCCCTTGAGAGGACGGTAAGCGTCAGTGGTAGATGATGTTGTCGCTTTGAGAGGCTTCTTTTTTGCTTGAATCATCTGGGTCTTCAAAGCAATCCGGTTCGTTTTGTTTTGGCGAATCAGTGCCATTCTCGGGTTTAAGAAAGCGGTCGATGTCAATGTCATGGTTCGGTTCTCTTCCGCTAAAGTGCCAAATCAGGCCGGCGATCACTAAGATGGCGCCGAACACGCTGGCCACCACCGCAATGGTACCGAGCACGCCAAGGTGCCAGAGCAGCGCTAGCACCAGACAGACCCAGCCGATAATCGCTCCCAGGCGGAGCACCGACTTGACAAATATCCTTACATTCCTTGATTCTGGCGGGACAGGCATGTTTTCCTCCTTTAGAGTTTTGTTTGCTTGTAGAGCCTCGAGTGTCCGGACCTCGTCTTTTGTCTTATTCCGGCCGCAATAACCAGCATAAGAGATATGACAAGACCGATGGAGCAAAAGATTCTCTCGCCGTGGTTTTTAGTCAAGACGAAAAAAACAAAGAGCGTCATAAAGGCCAGCAAAGAAAGCACGAGCCAACCCGAGGGCCCCTGGTTTTTCTCTTGCATTTTTCACCTCCAGATTAGTTGAGTTGTTAAAAAGAATAAATAAATAATAGCGTGTTTTAACGGTTTTGTCAATATGCTTGTCTATGTTTTACAAATTGCTTGTTTTATCCTTTTTGCCGTAATGGTTTATCTTGCCAAGCGCCGCGGCGAGCTTTGGTTTATCCTAGTGGCGACGATTTACGCGGCGTTTTTTGAAAACCTTGACATCATCCTGGCGCACGGCCAGAGCGGAAGCTATTTTTACGACCCGCGCCTCATTCTCCTGGTGGTTGAAACGCCGATTTTCATCATCCTCTCATGGGGAGTTATTTTTTACTCGGCTTACACCATTGCCCGCGGGCTTTGTTCTCGTCTTTTCGCGCGCGTGCTTACCGTGCCGCTCATAATTTTACTTCTTGACCTAGCGCTTGACCCGGTGGCCGCGCGGCTCGGGCTTTGGACATGGGTTGGCTATGGGCCGAGCGACGGAATTCTTGGCGTGCCCATTACCAATTTCGTGGGCTGGTATTTGGTTATGCTCGGCTTCATGCTTTCGCTTCTACTCGTTCCGCACATGAAATTTTTGGGCCGGGCAAGCAAATATATTATTATCCCGCCTTTTTCATTCGTTGTTTTTATTTTGCTGTTCAGTCTTTACGGCTTTGTGGCTTCGGCTCTGAACATATCCAAGGGGAGCGAGGTTTATTTTTTCCTGTGGTTTTTATTTTTTATTACTATCATTCCGCTTATTTTGTGGTTTGTGCTTCCGGCCAAGCACAAAATCAGGCGTGAAGACTATACCTTGGCCCTGGGCGCGAGAATATTTTTCTACATTTTCGGCTTTTCCGGGCTTTTCCTGTACGGCCTTTGGCAAGAGCCCATCTTCATCATAACCTTGGTTTTCACGGCCGCGCTTGAGTTTTTAATAAATATTAAATTCAGATTGAATGCCACGACCTAAAACAAAAAAAATTATAGTAATCATTGTTTTTTTACTACTTGCCTTGGGAGCCGCGCTCTTTTTTAATCGCGTCAATATCAAATCTTGGATACAAGAGTTGACGCGCGAATCAGTACCCGCGCCCGTGGGTATAGAAGAGTTTGAATCCGAAAATCACGCCGATTACGCGCGCGTTCTGCCCAATGCTCTGTCTTTGGCCGAGGCCGGTTTGCCCGATGAGTTCAATCTTGACGTACCTTTTACTCCGCAGGCGCCTTTTGCCGAGTGGGACCCGACTCATGAAGAAGCGTGCGAAGAGGCGTCCGTGCTCATGGTTCATTATTTTTATCAAAATAAAAAATTCGCCGGTCCGCAAGAGGCGGATGACGAAATTTTGAAATTCATTGAGTTTGAAAAAGAATTTTTGGGATTTTTTGAAAGCACCACGGCCGATGAGCTGGCGCGCGCGGTCGAGGCCTATTGGGGTTATGATATTGATTTAATTTATGATTTTTCCGTGGATAATGTGAAGCGCGCCATTTACAGCGGGCATCCGGTGGTTCTGCCGGCGGCCGGCCGCGTTTTGGATAATCCCAATTTTCAAGAACCGGGCCCGGTTTATCACATGCTCGTAATAAAAGGCTGGAAAGGGGACAAATTTATTACCAATGACCCGGGCACGAGAAACGGAGAAGACTGGCTCTACGCCTATGACCATCTTATGAATTCGGCGCATGATTGGAATGGGGGAGACGTGGAGCGGGGGAATAAAGTGGCGCTGATAATGAAAATCAAAAATTAACTTTAAGGAAGAGGCCCAAGTTTTTTTGATAATAAATTCCAAGCACCAAATTCCAAATAA
>JAHJFT010000112.1 GCA_018824325.1 Patescibacteria group bacterium | reverse complement strand
AGATCGGGTCGCGGTAAACGGAGTAAGTGAAGTGGTTGGTGAGAGCCTGTTTAGTAAAGAATGTGCCTTCGCCTAGGTTGACGTTTTCGTCGAAGCCACCGATTTTATGAAAGGCTTGGTGTGAGGAGATGACGAGGGACTCCATCATGATAGGAGCCTTGGAATTTTTGAGAAGCTCGTGGGCATAGTTGATGGCTAAGGAAATGTTTTTGTCTTTGGTTGAGTCATGATCGCTTTGAAGCCAACAAGTAGCTATGTCGGCTGGAGAGGATTCAAGGCGGTATTTGATTCCCTGGAGGAAGTAAGGAGGGAGGCGATTGTCGGCATCCATGAAGATGAAGGTGTCGGCTTTGGCACTTTTTGCCCCGAGGTTACGCTGGACGCAGACGTGGCGGCGGGAAGAGTTCACAATCTTGAGGGAGAGGCGGCGGGAGAAGGTTTTGGCGGTTTTGACAGTATTGTCATCGGAGTGGCCGTCGACCACGATAACTTCAAAGTCTTGGAATGATTGGTCGGCGAGATCAGAGAGGAGATGGGGGAGATATTTTTCCTCGTTGAGGGAGGGAATGATGATGGAGAAGAAGGGTTTGGTCATGAGCGTATTGTATACCACACCAGCTCCAGACTGCTCCATTTGTAGGCTTATTCAGCCATATTCCGCGTCTGGTAGTGGTGAGGCATTATACAAATATTTTACAAACCTGAGTTAGATGAGTATACAATGTTGAGATGATTGCCAGGAAGCAGGTGTGGGAACAGCTAAAGACAGTGATGGATCCAGAACTGGGCATTAACATCGTAGATTTAGGTTTAATCTACAATGTTAGAGTAAAGACAAAAGACAAAAGACAAAAGATTGTGATTACCATGACACTGACGACGCCGGGGTGTCCCTTGGCTTCGGTGATTGACCGGATGGTGAAGGAGGCGGTCGTAGAGATACCTGGGTTGGAAGAAGAAGATGTGGTGACGGAGTTGGTGTGGGATCCGCCGTGGACGGAGGAGATGATGTCAGAGGAGGCGAGACTCCAACTTGGGATGTTGGAGTAATCACCAATAACCAAATTACAAATAACAAACAAATATAAATAACCAATGACCAAAATAGATAAACAGGAACAAATCAGAGTGGTTGTGGGGTCGGAAAATCCGGTGAAAATCCGGGCGGTGAGAGCGGTGTTTGGGGAGTATTTTCCTAAATGTTTGGTGGTGGGTAGAGAAGTAGGGAGCGGGGTAGCGGAACAGCCTAGGAGCGAGGGCGAGACACGGCGAGGGGCGGAGAATCGGGCCCAAGCAGCGGTCGCTGCGCCGCAAGCTGCGCATGCAGGCGGGCAGGCAAGTTTCGGGGTGGGACTAGAGGGGGGAGTGTGTGAGATTGGGGGTAAGTTGTTTGAGTGTGCGTGGGCGGCGATTGTAAAAAGAAGAGACCACAATCCGTCTGAAGCGGATGTGGCAGAGGTAGGATGGGGGGGTGGGCTGTATTTTGAGTTGCCGCCACAGATTGCCGGGCGGATAAGAGCGGGGGAGGAGTTGGGGCCGATAATGGCAGAATTAATGCAATATGACGTGAAGCGCAGTGATGGGGCGATTGGGGTGTTGTCAAAGGGGAGGTTGACTAGACAAGCGGCGTATGAGCAGATTGTGAAGATGGCGATCCTGAAGTTTGTGAGTCCGGAGTGGTGGGAGTGATCGAGACACAAAATATCGAGCAGACTTGGCGCGCCCACAAACGCAAAACCGGCAATATTTCTCTGCTGAGAAATTTGTCTTGGTTCTCGGCTCGGCCAGCCTGCGAAGCATTTTGCCACTTGTGGGCATCGCCAACCCTGCTTTAGATATTTTGTTTTCTGTGACTGTGTTAACATCAGAGTATGAGGGTATATCTGGGATCTGACCATCGAGGATTTGAGTTGAAAGAGAAGGTGAAAGAGTGGCTAATTAATGAGGGATACGAGGTGGAGGAGGTGGGGAATAGAGAGTTTGATCCGGAGGATGATTATGTGGATTTT
>JAHJFT010000048.1 GCA_018824325.1 Patescibacteria group bacterium | reverse complement strand
TTATATAATTATTATAAATTCATTGAGCAGTTAATTAATAATAAAAATTATAAAAATTCTCTAGAGTTCGGCTGCGGGCGGGGTACCACGTCGCTTTATTTGAGGATTTATAAAAATTTTGATGTTACTCTAAGCGATATATCGCCCTCGGCCATTGAGTTGGCTAAGAAAAATTTTGAAATGTACGGAGCCAAGGCTGATTTTTTGGTCGGGGATTGCCAAGCCGTGCCCTTGCCGGATAACGGCTTTGATGTGATAGTTTCCATTGGTCTGTTAGAGCATTTCGAGAATTACGCCGCTATCTTGGTTGAAAAATTTCGTTTACTTAAACCAGGAGGTGTAATGATTTCTCTGAACATACCGGGCAAGCCGTCGGTGCAGTGTCTCAACAATGTCTATCGAAAGTTTTTAAGGGCGTTTGGTACAAAGAAAGAATTAAAAAAAGATTACTTTAGGAACAATGATAAGCCAGAAGATTATATGAGGGCGGCAAAGCGGGCGGGTTTTGCCGACTGCTTTACTTTGGATGTAAATCCTTTTCCTCTTTTTACACCCTTGCCGCTAAAAATAGATAAAATATTGACTTATTTGTACAGAGCTGCTATAAAGATTAGAAGTGTTTTTATGAAATACCCGTTTAAAACTAACTCTCTCCTTGCCCAGGCTCATTTTTTGGTTGGTTATAAAAAATAAAGTATGCGTGGAATAGAAGAAAAAAAAACTGGCAATATCTATGGCAACCTTTTTACCGCCTATTCCGGCAAGCTTTTTGATGAATCGGTAGAATTATTTTTTAAGCGCCACAAGATGTGGGGCATTGGTTTAAATTGGTTTCGCGACAAGGTTTGCTTGGACGCGGGATGCGGTGGCGGAAGATTTATGGTGGCTTTAGCGCGGCTTGGGGCAAGGGAAGTCAAGGGCATTGATATTAGTATTGAAGCGGTAAGCGTGGCGAACCAAAGGTTTAAGCAGCGAGGTTTGGGTCAAGTCGCGGCCAAGGTCGCTTCAGTACTGGAGATTCCATATTCTGATAATTATTTTGACTACGTGGTTTCAAGCGGCGTGATTCACCATACGCCAGAGCCTTATAAAGCTTTTTTGGAGCTTAACCGCGTTCTCAAGCCCGGCGGCAAGATGTTTTTATCGGTTTATGGCAAAGGCGGTTTGAGATGGTTCACGAACGACATTTTTAGACATACGATCTGTAAAATTATTCCTTTTAAAGCCATGGAAAAACTCTGGGTCGGGGTAGGCATTCCGGCCAACAAACGTTATAATATGTTGGATAATTTATATGTGCCTTATTGTTATAGATTTACAGAGAAGGAAGTGAGTAGATGGTTTACTGATAATGGCTATACAAATTTGAATCGTGTTAAGTTTGAACGCTATGATTATGAAGTATTGAGCTCGCGAGTTATCCATGGGGAGGGATGGATTCAAATTTACGCGGATAAAATTTTATAAACGGAATTATTATGAATATTAAATTGCGAAAATTGAAATTGCAGAAAGAGTATTGCCAAGACGGTAGTGTATTGGATATTGGTTTTGCAGCGTTGCCTAACCCGTATTTGAAGGATGCGATGGGGTTGGATATTTGTTTGCCGAAGGATACTCCGCCAAGCTATGGGAAAGTTATAAAATGTAATTTAAATTTTGAAAAAATTCCATTGGAGAATGGCAGTCTAGACAATATCATTGCTGGGGATGTTATAGAACATTTAGAAAATCCCTCGTTCTTTTTAAGAGAAGTTAACCGTATCTTAAGGCAGAATGGACATTTAATATTGTGCACCCCTCAAGCGAATGACTGGTGGGCAACTTTACATAATTGGTTTTTTCGTAAATGGATTAATGATCCTGATCGCGGCGAACATTTACAGAATTGGACTATCCTGGATATGACCCGACTTTTGAAAAAAAATGGTTTTCAAATTTCCAAGATGGAGGGGTTTTATATGCATTTTCCAAAGATTAATCTTAAAATTAGGGTTAAAAGTTTTCCGATACTGTCTTGGCAAGTTTTTTATATCGCTAATAAAATTAAAGAACCGGATGCAAGCATATTGGTTAAGGTCGATAAGGAATGGAGGAGTGTTTGATAAAGTTAAAAAATTATGAATAAAGTGAAGATTTATGAATGAAGTAGAAAAAATCGATAGTATTGAGCACGAGACAGGCGCAATATATGATCATTTATTTACCGCCTACTCCGATAAACTGTTTGACGAGTCGGTGGAATTATTTTTTAAGCGTCACAAAATGTGGAACATTGACTTGGATTGGTTTCGCGACAAGGTTTGCTTGGATGCCGGTTGCGGCGGCGGCAGGTTCGTGGTCGCATTATCAAGATTGGGCGCGAAAAAAGTATACGGCGTAGATATCAGCAAGGATGCCGTAAGAGTTGCCCGAGGAAGGGTCGCGGAACGTGGTTTTGCCGACAGGACAGAGATAAAAAATGCGTCAGTACTTGAAATACCGCTTGAGGACAATTCAGTGGATTACGTTGTTTGTAGCGGCGTGATTCTTTTGAGTCCGGAGCCCTATAAAGCTTTTCTTGAACTGAATCGCGTACTTAAATCGGGCGGCAAGATGTTTTTATCAGTTTATGGCAAGGGCGGATTAAAATGGCTTGCCAATGATTTATTTCGCTACACAATTTGCAAGATTATCCCATTCGGCGCCATGGAGAAAATTTGGCAGTTTGCGGGTGTGCCGGCCAACAAGCGTTATAATATGCTGGACAATCTATACACACCGCTGACTAAGCGTTTTACCGAAAAAGAAATTCGCCAATGGTTTACGGATAATGGATACACTGATTTAAGACGGGTTAAATTTGAAAGATATGATTATGAGACACTGGGTTCCCGCATTGTCCATGGTGAGGGCTGGATCCAAATTTACGCCGATAAAATAATCAGATAATATGGTGCATTATTTGGATACAAATCAGATAAAAGATAACAAAGAATATTTAAAAATAGCCCTTAATTCCAAGAGTAGTTACTTTATTAGAGATGGCAAAATTTTGGAAATAGTTAAGAATAACATTCCCGGTGGTTCCAAAATATTAGAGATTGGTCCAGGCAAGGGTGATTTCTTGATGCAACTTAACGAATTTGGTTATTCAGTTTCAGCTGTCGATGTGGACGATTACTTGGAGGATTTGGTAAAAAAGAATTTTAATTTTGCCGTAGCCGATCTTAATACTCGGCCACTACCTTTCGAAGACGAAGAATTTGATTGTTTAGTTGCCGCAGCGGTGATAGAGCATCTTGAGAATGGCGCATATTTCCTGAAGGAGAGCAAGCGGGTTCTTAAAAAAGGGGGTTTATTGATTCTGTCAATGCCAAATGTTTTTTCTTTTTCCTCTCGTGTCATTTTTTTCTTTCGTGGCGAAATTCCCAGCTACTCCAAAGAAAATAATCACATAACCATTTTTACGAAGTCAATTTTAATAAAATTAACTTCGGGCCTGCGTTTGGAAAAAGATTTTTATTCGAGGGGCTTTATTAAAATTTTTGGTAAAAAAATATGGTTACCAGATATGTATTTTATAAATAAACATTTTGGATCAAAGGTTTGTTACCAATTTAAAAAATATGTCTAGCAAGCGCAAAATTTGTTTTGTTATCACAAGTAAAATCCACTATGGTCGCAATAGGCTTGTTTTAAATGAATTAAGAAACGATCCGGATTTGGATCTGCAAATGATTGTCGGTGCCTCAGCCATACTGTCAAAATATGGGGACGTTTTAGCATTAATGAAAGATGATGGGTTTAATTGTGATGCTAAAATTAACATGAGCATTGAGGGGGGCACGCCGGTATCCATGGCCAAGACAACCGGTCTTGGCATAATTGAGTTTTCAACGGCTTTTGAAAATCTTGACCCGGATGTGGTTATTGTCCGGGGAGATCGATTTGAGATGCTGGCCGCAGCAATTGCCGCCGCTTACATGAATAAAACCATCGCTCATATCGAAGGCGGCGACGTCTCCGGAACGATTGACGAAAGCGTGAGGCACGCGATTACTAAATTGGCCCATATTCATTTTTGCACCAATGAAGACTCGAGGCAAAGGGTGATTAAGCTTGGAGAGAGGCCAGAATATGTTTTTAATGTTGGCAGTCCGGATGTTGAGTTTGCGGCTCTTAACGGCCAAGGAATTTCTAATCAGAGAATAACTGAATTTTCCGTTGGGGGAAATGAGGTTGATATTAATCAGCCGTTTTTAATGGTAGTCCAGCACCCGGTGACAACGGAGCTTGATAAAAATTTAGAAAATATTGAAAAAACGCTTGCCACAGTTTATGAATTAAAGATTCCGTGTTTATGGTTTTGGCCAAATATTGACGCTGGCACAGACGAGGTTTCCAAGGGGATGAGGAGATTTAGGGAGATTCATGACCCGGAGAACATTCGTTTCATTAAATATGTTTTACCCGAAGAGTATATTGCATTGCTTAAGAAAACCTGCTGTCTTATCGGCAACTCCTCGTCAGGCATAAAAGAATCTTCATATCTGGGAACGCCAGTTGTGAATATTGGCACAAGGCAAAATGGTCGTCTGCGAGCCGAAAATGTGAGAGATGTGAATTGTGATGTAGAAGAAATTATTAAAGCAATAAAATATCAAGTGGACCATGGCAGATATCTTTCTAGCGGTTTATATTATAAACCCGATACCGCTAAGAACATCGTTAAGAAATTAAAGGAAATTGATTTATATATTCAAAAAAGGATTACTATCTAAAAATATGTATAAGGGGAAAACAATCTTAGGTCTTATTACGGCAAGAGGTGGTTCAAGGGGTATCCCGCGTAAAAATATCAAAAAGCTTGGCGACAAGCCGCTTATTGTCTACACCATAGAAGCGGGAAAAGCGAGTCAATATCTTGACCGCGTAGTTGTTTCAACTGACGATCAAGAGATCGCTGATATTTCACGGCAATTTGGCGCCGATATTCCGTTTATGAGACCGATAGAGCTAGCCGGCGACAAAAGCACCTCAATTGAAGTGGCACAGCATGCCATAAGTTGGCTCAAAGAGCGCGAGAAGCAAGAGTTTGATTATTTAATGATCCTTCAGCCCACTTCACCCTTGCGCACAATTTATGATATTGACGAATCAATAAAAAAGATAGTTGAGACCGGAGCCGATTCGCTTATGGGCATGATGGAGCTGGTGGATTTTTCCGTCAAGAAAATAAAAAGGATCGATAATGATTTGATTATGCCGTGGTTTACGGAAGAGGGCCAGCGATCGGCTTCGCGCCAGGATCTGAAGAAGGTTTATAAAAGAAATTGTGCTATTTATTTAACGCGGGTTGATTTGATTATGCGGGGGGACTTATTTGGCAAGGTTTCACGGCCTCATATTATGTCGGCCGAGCGTTCGGTTGATATTAATACGCCTTTTGATTTTGAGTTGGCAGAATTTTTAATAAGGAAAAAATTAAATAAATAGTTTTATGAAATGGAAGATTTTAAATACTGACGCTAAACATTACCCTGACGAAGCCCAGGCCATTCTTCGAGGAATCGGCCAAGCCACCAATAAAGAGATAACACAGGATGAACTGAAGCAGGAAATACCTTCTTATAATATATTGGTGGTTGGTCTCGGGCTTTTGATTGACAAGGAAGTGATTAACAGGGGTAAGGATTTGAAAATCATTGCTTCAGCCACGACTGGCCTTAATCATATTGATGTGGATTATGCCGAGTCCAAGGGGATTAAAGTGGTGAGCCTCAAGGGCGAACAGGAGTTTTTAAGCAAGGTTACAAGCACGGCTGAATTGGCTTTGGGTCTTCTGGTCTGCTTGATGCGAAAAATTGTTTGGTCCTTTGATGGGGTGCGGAAAGACAAGTGGGCGAGTGAGAATTTTCGCGAGCATTTTGAAGGTCATGAATTGAGAGGTAGGGTCATGGGTATCGTAGGTTTGGGCAGGCTCGGCCGTATCATGGCTCGTTATGCCGAAGCCTTTTATATGGAGGTTCTGGCTTACGATCCTTATGCTGAAGATTCGGTTTTTGAAGAGTGGGGAGTGAAAAGGGTAGATCTGCCCAAACTTTTAAATTCTTCGGATATTGTTTCTATACATATACCTCTCGATAGGGAAACAGAGAATTTGATTGGTAGAAAGGAGTTTGAGCAAATGAAAAAGTCGGCTTATCTTGTAAACACTTCAAGGGGAGAAATTATTAATGAAAATGATTTTTTGTGGGCCCTGGAAAATAAAATTATCACTGGTGCAGCGGTTGATGTTTTGGCCGGCGAGCTTTATTTCAATAAGCAGACGGTTAAAAAAAATAAGTTGATTAATTACGCCAAGACCCATGATGATTTGCTTATTGTGCCGCATATCGGTGGCATGACCGTTGAGGCGGCAGTTAAAACTAGAGTTTTTATAGCTGAGAAATTAAAAAATGAGACGGCGGGTTATAAAGAATGATTGTTTTTATGACTGGACAAATTCAAATCCCAAGTACTGATAAAGGAATCAAGGAAGGCCAGGTTTTTGTTGTGGCTGAAATCGGCAAAAATTTTATTCAAAGCGAAGAAGATCGTTCAATTGAAGAATATTTGGCTAATGCCAAAACCTTGATTGAGTTGGCCAAGGAATCGGGGGCAGATGCGGTTAAGTTTCAGACTCATAATGTAGAAGATGAGCAAATAAATTTTAATATAGTGTCACCTCATTTTAGTGGCAGCGACCGTTACAGATGGGTGAGTCGCAATACGGCGGCCACGCCTTTGGAATTTTGGCAGGAACTAAAGCGCTACGCCGATGAGTTGGGGATTATATTTTTCTCAACACCCATGAGCCGGGGTGCGGCTCAGAAATTAGAAAAAGTTGGCGTGCCATTATGGAAGGTGGGTTCAGGTGATGTTCTTGATTTTGTAATGCTCGATTTTATGGCGGAGACCAAAAAGCCGATTATTATCTCATCGGGCATGAGTTTTTTGGGGGAGGTGGACAGAGTGATTGATTTTTTTAAAAAAATCAATAGTGAGGTTTATTTAATGCATTGTGTCTCGAAATATCCTTGTCCGGCCGAGGAGTTAAACCTAAAAACAATTGAGTTTTTTAAAAAAAGATATGGTTTGCCCGTAGGTTTCTCTGATCACTCCCTGGGATATGAGTCAGCCGTAGCGGCGGCCAATATGGGAGCGTCAATTATAGAAAAGCATTTTTCTCTGAGCCGTGATTTATGGGGAGCCGACCATAAGATTTCAATGACGCCCGAGGAATTCACAGTCATGGTTGAAAAAATCAGAGAGGGTGTCAGGATAGATTTAATTGACTATGGAGTGGAAACGAAGCTTTTACGGGATGAAGAGGCTGTATTTAGGCCAATTTTCAGAAAGTCATTGGTGGCCGGTACCGACATTGAAGCAGGAGCCGTTCTTACCGGAGAGAAGATTTATGCCATGCGTCCTCAGGCATATATTGGGGGTTTGCCATCGGAAGAATATAAAAACGTTTTAGGTAGGGTCGCCAAAAGAAGCTTGAAGAAATATGAACCCATAACTTATAAAATATTAGATTAGATTTATTCAAAAAATAATTATCAATCTATGAAAATCGCCATCATGGGCCACGGCATGGTCGGCGGGGCCTTGGACAATTATTTTAAAAAGCACCGTAATATTGAGCCGGCGATCTATGATCCGCCCCAGGGCCATGAATCGCTTGACGCCCTAAATCAGGCTGAGATAATTTTTATTTGTGTTCCCACGCCTTATGACATGGAGAAGGGGGGATTTGATCTGAGTTACGTGAACGACTCTTTTGCCAAGCTTCAGGGAGATAAAATCGTGGTGCTTAAATCAACGGTTCGTCCGGGCACGACCGAGAAACTGCAGCGCCAGCATTCAAATCATAAAGTGTTGTATAGTCCGGAGTTTTTAACCGAGTTGACGTCTGACCAGGACATGAATTATCCGGATCGTCAAATAGTCGGATACACCAAAGAGAGCTATAACGTGGCCGGTGATATCATGCGGCTTTTGCCGCTGGCTCCGTTTGAGAGGATGGTACCGGCGACCGAGGCCGAGATGATTAAATATTTTGGCAATACTTGGTTTTCAACAAAAGTGGTATTTGCCAATCAGATGTACGACTTGTGCGCCAAGCTGGGAATTGATTACGATCGCGTGAAAGAGGCGGCGGCCGCGGACAAGAGAATCGGGCCGACGCATCTTGATATTTTTCATAAGGGCTATCGCGGCTATGGCGGCAAGTGCCTGCCCAAGGACACGCGGGCGCTGATACAGCTCGGCGACGAGCTGGGCGTGGAGTTAGCCTTGCTTAAGGAGGTGGAGAGAATAAATAGTGGAATGCGAAAAAGACAGGAGTTGGACAAAGATAGGTGAGGAAGATAGAAATACGAAAAACGAAAAGAGAAAAGCATACGCGAAATTTTAAAAAGGCCTCGGATAGAGGTCTTTTTTCGTTTTTCATTTTTCGTTTTTCGTTATCACTGCCCTTTTCTACTCAATATAATGCCTAGCGTTTTAAGGAGAATTTTAAGATCCAGTATCAGGGAGCGATTTTTTATGTAAAACAAGTCATATTGCAGTTTTTTCAGATTTTCCTGAAGAGTGGACGCATATTCATAATTTATCTGCGCCCAGCCGGTAAGTCCGGGCTTAGTTAGGTGGCGCGTGGCGTAAAAAGGCATTAGTTGTTCCAGTTCTTCAACGAATTCCGGGCGTTCGGGGCGCGGGCCGATAAAACTCATGTTTCCTTTGAGCACGTTTAGGATTTGCGGCAGTTCATCAATTCTCATTTGTCTGAAGATTTTGCCCACGCGCGTGGTTCGGGGGTCGTTTTTGGTCGCGAAGAGCGCGCCCTGGCGTTCGGCGTTTGGGCGCATGGTGCGGTATTTGTATATTTTAAATATTTTTCCTT
>JAHJFT010000111.1 GCA_018824325.1 Patescibacteria group bacterium | reverse complement strand
ACTTGGGATAGCCGATTCGGAGAAGGTCCTGGTCTATTTTCTGGATGTCGAGAAGAACCGGTGTCTGGTCAACGACGGGGGCGAGGTTTTCATCGACGACCGGCAGGAGTGCGAGGAGAGGATCGGGCCGACGATCATCCGGGAGGCGATCGAAACCAATACCATCATCACCCGTCAAGCCTCTTCCGCTGGTCCGTCCTCTCGCCCCGTCTTTCCAGGCTTCCTGTCGGAAATCGCCCTTCCGCTGGAGGTCAGGGACAAGTTCAAGGGCGCCCTCTATCTGGCGAAGAAGAGCGGCGACTACTCCGCGGATCAGATCAATGTCCTGGATATCCTGGTCAAAAATGCTGCCACCTCCTACGACAATGCGATCATGCACTCCGTGCTTTCTCTGGAGGCCAAATCCCTCAAGACGGAGGTGGAAAAACTCAAGGAACGGGAGGACATCCTCCTGGGTTTCCATGATATTTTGGGAAAATCGAAGAAAATGATCAGTCTCTTCCACGTCATCGAGGAGGTGGCGGGACACAACACGAATATCCTGATCCAGGGGGAGAGCGGCACCGGGAAGGAACTGATCGCGAGGGCCATCCACCGGCAGAGCAACCGGAGCTCCAGCCCGTTTGTCGATATCAACTGTGCGGCGATTCCCGGCACGCTCCTGGAGAGCGAGCTGTTCGGCTACGAAGCGGGCGCCTTTACCGATGCGCGAAAGAGAAAGATCGGCCTTCTCGAACATGCCAGCGGCGGAACGATGCTCCTGGACGAGCTCGGCGAGATGAACATCCACCTCCAGGCAAAATTTCTGCGCATGCTCGAAGACGGCTACATCCGCCGCGTGGGTGGCCGGGAAAACATCCCGATCGACGTCCGCTTCATCTTTTCGACCAACAAGGACCTCGGCCGGATGGTTGCGGAAGGCTCGTTCCGGGAAGACCTCTACTACCGGGTCAGCGTTGTGCCGATCACGCTCCCGCCGCTCCGCGAACGGATCGAAGACCTCCAACTGCTCGCCGACCACTATGTCGAGGAGTTCAATAAAAAATTCAGGAAAAAGGTAAAGGGTTTTACGGAAGAGGCGGCGGGCATACTGATGGCCTACCCCTGGCCGGGAAATGTCCGGGAACTGAAGAACATCATCGAACGGGTCATGATCCTGCACAAAGACGGGGCGATGATCACCGAGAAGAGCCTCCCCGCGGAAATGAAGGCAACGACCCATCAGGAAAAATTCAGGATACAAATCGACCAATTTCTCCCGCAGCTTTCCCCGGAAGGAATAGACTTCACGCTGGTCATGGAGAGTATCACAAACGACATCAAGAGGAAGGTCATCGAGAACGCCCTGGAGATAAGCGGGAAAAACAAGACTGCGGCGGCGAGACGCCTCGGGATATCCCGTTACAAGCTGATCCGCGAACAAAAGAAAATAAATAATCATATCAGATAGATATCATTTGCTTCCCTGTGCGAAGTCGGCACTTCCCGTGCGGCGATCGCACGTTCAGATGAATATCGCCGGTCTGCTCAATTTCATCGAACAGCCGCTGCGTCTGCGTGCGCAAATAGCACTCTTCGGTCGGGTCCGCCTTTGCGGAGGTTTTAAATTCAACGACGCCGATTCCGGCGGCGGTCTGTTTTCCATCCGAGCCTCTTATTCAACTAAGCGATATCGCTGGCTATAAAAAATGCACACGGCAATGGCGATAATGGGGAGATAAAAAAGCCGGGTTGGCATACCCATTGCTGTATATAGAGCAAAGCGGGTTGCGGTCCAAATAGTTCGACAAGAGCCGCCGTTATTGCATAAAGTGTTTTGAACAGCCCGGGCTATTGAATGAAAAAGACCAAATTTTTCGAAGGGTTTTTTAAAAAAGGGTGTTCGCGGGGTGGCGGCGGAAAAAAGACAAGGCGAAATGCCGGAGAGATTGAGGAGTACGATTTTTTCGTTGCTAAAGACCAAGGGGAAAAAGGGGCTGTCGCGCCCCGGGATAAATCGGCAGACCGAAACAGCGACAAGAACGCCCCGGACAAGGGCATGACTTTTTTCCTTTGGGAGTGATCTTGAGAGATAAGGTAATCTGAAAGGCGCTGTAAGACCTTTCAGTTATGAATGGTGGATGGTTTTTAGGTTCCCTCCTTTTCCGTCCACCATTTTTTTGTCAAATCGGCGCATCTCTTTGTTGTCCAATCATTTTGGCGGCAAACCTTTGCGCAGTT
>JAHJFT010000047.1 GCA_018824325.1 Patescibacteria group bacterium | reverse complement strand
TGTTTTATTTTGTTTATTTCTATAATTTTATATTCTTGTATTTTTATATTTTTACATCTTCCACGGTTGTAAGATTTTTTAATTATGGTAAAATCTAGTTAATATGCCGTATCAACCAGTGATTGGGCTGGAAATCCATGTTCAGCTCAAAACAAAATCAAAGATGTTCTGTACTTGTCCCAATAATCCGGACGAGGCCGAACCGAATGTCAATATTTGCTCTATTTGCACGGGCCAGCCCGGCACCCTGCCGGTAATCAATAAAGCGGCCCTGGAAATGGCCGTGCTCGCGGCGCGGGCTTTGAATTTGAAATTGAGCGAAGAGTCAAAGTTTGACCGAAAAAACTATTTTTATCCGGACCTGCCCAAGGGTTATCAGATTTCGCAATACGACATGCCCATCGGCCTGGACGGCTATCTTGAAATAGATGTCCCCTCGCACCTTTCGGGCGAGTCTAACCGCGCCGCCCGCGGTGGCGTTCGCCCAAAAGGTGCGAGGGCGAAAATCGGCATCACGCGCGTGCATTTGGAAGAGGACGCGGCAAAATCAATCCATGGCTCAAAAACCGGAGAAACCTTGATTGATTATAACCGGTGCGGCACGCCGCTTGTTGAAATTGTCACCGAGCCGGATTTTCGCACGCCGCAAGAAGCAAAGATATTTCTGCAAGAGCTTCGGGCGATAATGCGCTGTCTTAAAATTTCGGACGCGGACATGGAGAAGGCGCAGATGCGCTGCGACGCCAACATCAGCCTGCGGAAGACGGACGAAAACGGAGAATTTGTTGACGCGGCTCTTTCTCCGAAAACCGAAATTAAAAATCTTAATTCTTTCAAGGCGGTGGAGCGCGCCCTGGAATATGAAATAAAAAGACAGACCAAACTCTGGGAGCAGGGCAAACCGCCGCGCGTTCAGTCAACCCGCGGCTGGAATGAACAGAGCGCGGTGACCGAAGAACAGCGCGTGAAGGAAGAAGCGCACGATTACCGATATTTTCCCGAACCCGACCTGCCGCCCATGGACATGGGCGAGATTATCGCGAAAACCCAATCCGAACTGCCCGAACTGCCTATTGCTAAAAGAAAAAGGTTTATTGATGAGTACGGTTTTAAAAACGAAGAGGCCAAGTTTTTGACTTCTGACCCGAGCTTGGCCGAATTCACGGAAAATGTGATCAGCGAGCTCAAGGAGTGGCTCGCCTCCCTGCCCGAGGTTGAAGGCGATGCCGAAGAAATTTATGAGAAACAAAAAGCCAAGCTAGCCAAGCTGGTCGGCGGCTGGATTTGCTCAAAGCTTCAAGGAATAATGACGGACAAAAAGATAGACATAAAAAATCTTAAAATTACGCCGGAAAATTTCGCCGAATTCATCAGCCTGATTTACACAAATAAAATCGGGAGCGCGGCCGCGCAAAAAATTCTTGCCAAGATGGCCGAGGCGGGCCAAGACCCGACGCAGATTATGGAAGACAACGAACTCGGCCAAATGAGCGACGTGAAAGAAATTGAAACCGTGGTTCAGGATATTATCAGACAAAATCCGGACCAGGCCGCGGCCTATGGCGCCGGCAAAACCGCTTTGCTCCAATTTTTCGTGGGCCTGGCCATGAAAGCGACCGAAGGCAAAGCCGACCCCAATATCGTGAAAGTTTTGCTGGAAAAATATCTTAAAGAAAAATAAATCGTACTATTAAAAACAAAAAAATCCCCGTGTTTTGCACGGGGATTTTTTGAACTTGTTTAATGTTTTCTCAAAAAATCTTCCACTGAACTAAATGCTAAATTGTTATTTTCAATCCAATTAATCCGGTCGTCTCTTTTAAACCAAGTCATCTGCCGGCGCGCGTAGCGGCGCGTGTCGCGCTTGAGCAAACGGATAGCTTGTTCAAGATTCATGCTTCCCTGAAGATAATGGCCGATCTGGCGGTAGCCGATGCCGGTCAGTCCCGGGTCGTCCCAGTAAAAGCCGCGCTTGAGCAGGCTCTTAACCTCTTCAAGCAGGCCGTCTTCTACCATTTTATCCACTCTTTTATCAACCCTTTGGTCAAGCTCTTCACGCGGCACTCTCAAGCCGATCTGCAGGGCGTTGAAAATCGGGTCGCCCAGGCGGCGCTGGGTGGAAAAAGGCTTGCCCGTCAAAATGCAGACTTCAAGCGCCCGGATGATGCGGCGCTTGTTCTGCGGGTCAACCACTTTGAGCGCGCCCGGGTCAAGCCGGCTTAAAAGATTCCAAAGATCTTCATTGGGCTTGGTCTCCAGGCTGTCGCGAAGATGCTGGTTGGCTTTGACGCGCGGTATTTTCATGTTGTCGACCACGGCCTTGATGTAAAGGCCGGTGCCGCCGACCAAAAACGGCAATTTGCCTCTTGCTTGAATATCTTTAATTCTTCTGACCGCCCTTCTTTGAAATTCGGCCAAACTAAAATCTTTATTCGGCTCCAAAAAATCAACCAGATAATGCGCCACTTTGTCGGCTTCATACACGCGGCGGCCGGCCACTCTTTTCCATTTGCCGGCCATTTTGTCGGTGCCGATGTTCATCCATTTGTAAATCTGGCGCGAGTCGGCGCCCACGATTTCGCCGTTGAATTCTTTGGCCAGGTCAAGGCTGATTCTGGTTTTGCCACAGCCGGTCGGGCCGAGAATGACCACGAGTTTGTTGTGCGATTTGTTCATTTTTTTATGAAATTTTAAGCCAATTCGGCTTCAAGCATCCAGAGCTTGGGGGCTTTGATAATAACATTTTGAATTTTGCCTGTCAAGTTCCGGGACGATGCAAAGCTCACTGACTTCATCTCATTGGACCGGCCCCAGCATATTCCCCGCTTATATTCTTCAACCAAAACCTCGGCTTTTTGATTTAAAAACTTTTTATTTTTTTCAAACGTTATCTCGCGCATAAGTTTGTCAAATTCTTGCCAGCGCCTCTTTTTTTCAGAACCCGGAATATCGTCCACATAAGCCCGGACCGAAGCCGTGTGCGGCCGGGAAGAATACATAGCCGGATAGGCGATATCAAAACCCACCTTCTCATAAAGAGACATGGTGCGGTCAAAATCTTGCTCCGTTTCTCCGGGAAAGCCGACAATAATGTCCGTGCCCAGGGCAATGCCCGGCCTGGCCTTTTTCACTTTTTCAATTATTTTAATAAAATTTTCCCTTGAATAACCGCGGTTCATTTTTTTCAAAATCCGGTTACTGCCCGACTGAACCGGCAGATGAAGATAATTAACCTGCTTGGAAAAGGTAAGGGCCTGGATGACCTCATCATCCATATAAACCGGGTGCGGCGCGGTCCAGAAAATTCTTTTGATTTTGGGGATTTGATTTATCTCCCAAAGAAGTTTTGCAAAATGATTGGAAAAAGGATTTGACCGCAAAAAATTTTCCGGGTCCGGGGCATGGTAATTGTTTACGATCTGGCCGAGCAGGGTCAGGGAGACGGCGCCGCCGGACGCGGCTTTTTCAATTTCGTGAAAGATTTGTTTAACCGGCCGGTGGCGCAGGCGGCCGCGGGCATGGGGCACGATGCAATACGAGCAATACTGGTCACAGCCCGTGTTCACCACGATAAAGGCGTGAAACTTGCTCTGATTTCGCGGCAATATGTCTAAATAATCGCGGCCGGACAATCGGGCGTCTTGGAGGCCAAGTCCCCGCTCCTTGAGCATGGCCGGCAGGTTGACCAACTCGGCGATTGGAAAATACAAATCAAGGCCCGGCATTTTGTTTTTAAGTTTAGCGCCTTTGTCCGCGCCGGGCAGACAGCCGGTCACCACGATGACCAGTCCGGGATTTTGTTTTTTCAGTTTATTAAAATTTTTGACCTGGCCGTAAATCCTATCCTGGGCCGACTGGCGCACCACGCAGGAATTTAAAATTATCAAATCAGCCTCTTGAGGTGAAGAAACCGGGTCCATGCCCATTTGCTGAAGCACGGCCGCGATTCGCTCGGAATCAGACTTATTCATTTCACAGCCAAAAGTGATGATGTGGAATTTGTTTTTCATGTTTTGTGATTATAGCGCGGGGGCCGGGAAATTTCAAGGCCCAGGAAAAAGAAAAACGAAAATAGGAAAAACGAAAAGAGAAATACGAAATACGAAAAAAAAGCGCGTTACTTAATTTTGTTGTCCCCCCTTTTCCCGTTTTTCGCTTTTCCTTTTTCGTTTTTCTCTAAAAGCCTTGACTTTTTGGCTAATTTATGGTAAAATATCATCATAATAATATAAATAAAAACTATGCCAAATCCGGAAAAACAATTCAGACCCCAAGACATGGCCCCAAAACCCGCTCCGGAGGCAGAGGAAGAATTGGGTGCTGAAGATATTGAAGTACTGGAGGGGCGCGAAGAACTTTCTTGGAAAGACGTTGAGGCTTTGGAGACCCCGACCACCGAGGATATTGCCAAAACAAAGCGCGTGGAGGAACAAGAGATTGAAAAAATAAAAAAAGATATCGACATAGCCGAAGCTGATTTGGAAAAAGGAAGCACTGGGCAGGGCTTTGGCGTTTCATTAAAAAAAGAGGGACGCGATAAAAACCAAGACGCTTTTGCCATTGGTGAAAATTATCTTGTGGCGGCCGATGGCGTGGGCGGCGAAGCAGGCGGGGCCGAAGCCTCGCGCGTTATTATTGAGGCCGTACAAAGAGGATTCAGAGAAAAATCCGAAGTTATACAAAATATTTTAAACAGAGGAAGCCAAGAAGAGATAGAAGTTCTTTTGGCGCAATTTACAGTTGAAGCGCAAAACGCAGTCGCCACCACCGGCGTGGAGCGTTCGGGTACGGATAAACTTGGCTCAACCTTTACTATGGCTCTGCGCTGGCAAACTCCGGAAAAAAAGAAATTTTGGGGCTTGACCAAGGAAGGAGGCGATGAGAAAATCTCCTTTGCCCAGATTGGCGACAGCCGGCTTTACCGGTTGCGCGATAAAAAGCTGGAGCGCGTTTCCCGCGACCAGTCAATCACCAATTTTCTCATTGATTTGGGCGTTTTTCCGGACGACCAGTCGTCGGACATAAAATACACCCTGCCCGAAATTGAACAAAAGGTTCTTGAGGCGGCTGAAGCCAACGCGCGGAACATGGCCAAGCGCGACGGCCTTGACCCGGATGAACATGTTGAACAAATACTCGCCCTGGCTAAGGACCAGCTCGGCAAAATGCAGAAAAAACTGCTGTCCAAAACGGCCAAACTTATTAACCAGCCCGGGCACTACCGGGTGGCGCGCGGCAAAAAGCAGGCCCTGTTCAGCGTGTATGACGTGGGCGCGGTGATTGGCGCCGGCCTGACCGCGGAGAAAGAGACGGCCCGGGGCGGGGCGGTGCAAACGGTTGACGCGCAAAAGGATGATATTTTTATCGGCACGAGCGACGGCATTCATGATAATTTGTTTGATTCTGAAATTGAGGCAATCGCGAATAATTGGAACCATGACCAGGAAAAAATGAATCAGATGCTGGTAATCGCCTCTAAGATTAGAATGGGTGAAAAAAAGCTGGAAGATTATCCTGAACTTAAAAACATTGTCCGAATGGATGAGGCGGCTTTAGAGCGCGCCAAAGCAGATGACGCGCTTTCGGTTTCTTTTGCGATTTAAAAAATTTTTCACGCGATTAAAAAGCCGCCCTTTGGGACGGCTTTTATAGTATTTAAAAAATTAATAAGAGCCCCTTCAAAAAAAGATAGGGGCTCAATCAAGGCAAGAGGGATTGTAGCGATCGTTACGAATACTGAACGCTTCCTGATCTGAGCAATGAAATACGATTTCCTTGACCAGGCAAACGCTTCGCGTATCGCTTTCAAAATCCTCAACGCTGAACGGGCCAAAGGCTTCCAGCTCCAGCTGAATGGGTATTCCCGGATGCGCTGTTTTTACTCTGAAATTCAGGCGCATATCATGATAGTCAAACGAAAATTCCAGATCTTCTAATTCACGGAGTGGCATATCTTTCTTCTTCTTCGGGTAGATGTTTAAAAAAATTTTCTTATCCGAACCGCTTGACTCCATGTCCAGAATCACTAGGCTGATATTATGTTTGAGATTTTCCATGTAAAACCCTCCTAAATGTGAAAGGTGCTTTGTGGTTTTGTTCCCCCTTTATTTAAGAAATAACCTTAGCAGATTTTTTTAAGGTTGTCAAGGGCCGGCTGAATATTCTAAATTTAAAATTAAATCTCGCTAGACGAGCGCAGACTTTCGTCTGCTACTCCTGACGGATAAAAAGAAAGGAGGAGTAGCGAACGAGAGTTCGCGCCCCCACCTCATTGTCTTTGCTTCGTCACCCCACCTAGGCCCTACGGGCTATGGCGGGGCTCCTCGCAAAGACAATTAAAAATAGACCAGCGATTATGCTTGGCCTATTTTTTATTCTATACTAGCTTCGCTCTTTGATTTGTTTCAAAATCTTGTCAATGAATTCCTGCTTTTTTATTTTATAAGTCTTTTTCACGCCGCGCTCCCTTATGCTCAATTCTTTGCCGCCAATTTCTTTGTCTCCGATGACCAACATGTAGGGCACTCTTTCTTTTTCCGCTTTTCTGATTTTATTGCCCACGGTTTCATTCATGTCATCCACTTGAACGCGCGCGCCAATATCCATGAATTCACGCGCCAGCTCGCGGCAATGCTCAATGTGGTCCGCGCCCACGGAAATAATTTTTATCTGCGTCGGAGAGAGCCAAACCGGAAAAGCTCCGGCAAAGTGTTCAATCAGCATGGCGATAGTGCGCTCCAAAGAACCGGTAAATCCGCGGTGGACGATGATCGGATGCGCCGGGTTTCCTTTTTTATCGACATAGGTCAAGCCAAGGCGCTCGGCCATGAAGAAGTCAATCTGCAAAGTGGACATCTGCCATTCACGGCCCAAAACATCGTGCACAATAAAATCTAATTTCGGTCCGTAAAAAGCCGCTTCCCCGGGACAAAGTTCATATTTTATCTTATTTTCTTTTAGAATTTCTTCCAAAGATTTTTCCGCTTTATTCCATGTCGCCTCATCGGCAATATATTTTTTCTTATCTTTTGGATCATGGGTTGATAGCGAGACATAATAGTCTTTAAGCTTAAAGGCCTCAAACATTTGCTGAACCATTTTGATTAAAAGCCTATACTCATCCTTGACCTGGTCGGGCGTGACAAATATATGGGCGTCATCAATGGTCAAGCATCTGACGCGCGCCAGGCCGCCGAGCTCGCCGCTTTTTTCATAGCGGTAGCAGGTGCCGTCCTCGGCGATGCGCAGCGGCAGGTCGCGCCAAGAACGCGACTTGTTTTTATAAATCATGTAATGATGCGGGCAGGTCATCGGACGGAGCACGTAAGTCTCGTCGTCAACGCCAAACGGCGAAAACATACATTCCCTGTAATGCTCCCAATGGCCGGTTAGCTTGTAGAGATCGCTTTTGGCAATGTGCGGCGTCCAAACGCGCTCATAACCGACCCTGTTTTCAATCTCGGTTTCCAGCTTGAGAATTTCCTCCCGTAAAACGCGGCCGTTGGGCAAAAGCAGGGGCAGGCCCTTGCCGATATTTTCGTTAAACATAAAAATTTCCAGTTCTTTACCCAGCTTGCGGTGGTCTCGCTTGGTTGCCTCTTCCCTGTTTTTTAAATACGCATCAAGCTCTTTTTGGTTTTCCCAAGCCGTGCCGTAAATTCTCTGAAGCATGGGGTTTTTTTCGTCCCCGCGCCAATACGCGCCGGCAATTGATGTCAGTTTGAAAACCTTGACTTCGCCGGCGTGCCGTAGATGCGGGCCGCGGCAAAGGTCAACAAAGTCGCCCAATTTATAGATGCTTACTTTGTCCGGCTTTTCAAATAATTCCTGTCCTTCTTCTTTTACCTCGGTGGTGCCTTTTTGTTTCAGGTCGTTGAGAAGCTCGACCTTGTAATCCTGCTTCAAGTCTTTGAATAATTTGACGGCCTGATCAATGCCCAATTCTTGACCCGCGAATTTTTCCTTGTTTTTAACTATTTCGGACATGGCCTGTTCTATCTTGGGCAAATCTTCGGGCGACAAATTTCGGGGCAGTTCAAAATCATAATAAAAGCCGTCTTCAATGGTCGGGCCAATGCCGAATTTGGCGTCCGGAAACAGCTTTAACACGGCCGCGGCCATGACATGGGCGGCCGAGTGGCGCATGATGTTTAATTTTTCTTGGTTTGACATATGCTTGGATTAGGATTAAGATTTAGATGGTATTTAAGCGGAACTTTAACAATCTTTTATATGGAGTTTAATCATGGAATGCCTGATAGAAAAAAATGACACTTTTGATTATTGGTCTTACGCCAAATCAGACAAAGAAAATCAAGAATATTTTAACTATCTGCTCAAATTGGGGGCGAAACGCGGAAATGTGGGCAAGTATTTTTACCAAAGTACTTTTTTCTTTTCCTCTCCGGAGTTTATCTTTAATTTAATACTTCGAGCCAAAGATCCTGAAATCAGAAATATGGCCTTGGCTTATCTTAAAGAATACGCCGAACCGATTGTATTCTGGACTTTAAAGCAAATCAATACGCCCCATGATGAAGCGAGCTCAAGAAACCTTTTGCAGCTTTTTCTCTTAGTGCTCCGGAGCATCATGGGAGACATTTCCGGCCGCATTCGTGAAACCCTTGAAGCCTTGAGCGAGCATACGCCCAAAATGCTGCATGACCTAATAGCCGAACAGACAAAATATCTTAATATAAGATACGGGCACCAAAAAAAATACGGCTATCTGACAAAACATATTACGGAGAATATCGTACACGCGCTTTACTTTACTGAAAAAACCTCTCATCCCTAAAAATACTAGATTTTTGGGACGAGAGGTTTGTTTTTTTTATATATCCCGCCAGAGGCGGGGAAAAACTCCCGCGGTTCCACCCAACTTCCCCCTCACACCTTTTGGG
>JAHJFT010000046.1 GCA_018824325.1 Patescibacteria group bacterium | reverse complement strand
CTTGCTTGCCCAACAGCTTCATCATTTTGGCGAGCGCGGAAATACCGATGCCGCCAATGCCGATGAAGTGTATTTTTGAAATTCTTGTTAGATCCATGTGTTAAATATAAAAACCAAAAAACATAAAAACTAAAAAACCTTTAATCGGCCTTCTCGGTTTTTTATTTTTTTGTTTTTTTGTTTTTCGGTTATATCCATATTTTAGCAAAAAATTTAAGTTTTGGCAACTGGGCTCGGCCACGGCGCCAATGACTTGACAAACTAAAACTTTTCTGCTAAGATAAGCTATTATTTAACTGATATATGAAACCCATGAACAAGGCTCATGGCAAGGCACGAGAAAAGCGTGGTTTTTACTGCATTTTTCTTGTTCTTTGCCATAAAATAAACCGCGCAACGCGGCGACCTTTGGTATAAAAAGGACCTCTGTTCTTTAAACTTGAATAAACTTGCGATACCGCATGGAAAGGAGCGAAAAATGAGTAAAATAGTAATGTTAAGCGCGCAATTGGCCGCGCCGGCCATACTGACCGACTTATTGCAAAAGCTGGGTGTACAAAACCCGACTTTGGCGCAATTCATTGAAAATCTTGACACCGTGCCCATAATCCGGGAATGCGCAAACCATGCGCTGCAGGCCATGTCAACCATGCCCGGCATCAGCCTGGACAATTCTATCCGCGATTACTACGGCCACGGCTACAAAAGCCATGCCAGCTTGCAGTTGCTCGGCGCTTTAAAAACCAGCAAACTAAAAAATGGCATTGGCGTGATGGTTGATTCCAACGGCTGTATCAAATTCGCGGCCGACACTTTTACCAACGAATGGAGAACCGAGAGCGCTCGCCTGCAAAAACTTTTTCAAGAAACTTTTTTGCAGCAAGTAGTTAAGGCCATTCTTGAGGTCATGGGCTATCAGATGCAGATTACAAAAGATACTATCAAAGACCCGGAATCTGGCCAGGAAAAACAGGTGCTGATGATTGAAGGAGTCAAGCCATGAAAAAGATAACCGTGATTATTGAAGACGGAAAATTGGACGTTGAGTTTGACAATTTTCCCGGTGATACCTGTTCGGAAGAAGAAAATGTACTGCGCCTGCTTCTTGCCAAGATGGGGATGCAGACCCAGGTTCTTCACTCGGACAATAAAGCCGAGCCGCAGGCCAATCACATTGCCGAAATCGAAAAAATCAAAAGCTAGCCGCCTGAAAGGAGGTGCTGAAATGAAAGATAAAAACAAACAGAAAACGCAGACTAGACCCGCGCAAAAACCTGAAGCGCCTCGCTGCATTGAGATTATCAACATCGGCGACCAAGTCACGATTGATGACCATTCGCGATGCGATGACTATGAGGCGCTGGTTGCCCTGCTCCGGGCATTCGGCCTGGAGCCAATGATAAAAACTGAATCCTGGTGCGGATAGGAGGTGCGTGATGAAAACTATTCAAACTACTACCGGCACAATTATTGAAGTTGATACGCAGGATTCATTATGGGGATTCAAAGCCGGCGACGTGATAACTTCGGATACTCCTCACGGCTCTTGGCATCAACGTACCGTAATTGTTGAGGGCACTGCTTTTTCACCAGAGATGCAAGACAAGGTCTTGTGGGGAACCTCTCCCGAGATTGGCGCCATGCACACTAAAATCCCAGCTCACCTCATCCTGCTTCAGCGGCCCGGCCTAGATCTCAAGGTTGGCGACAAGGTAAGATCCAAAATCAGTTATTTTTCAGGCTGCCAAGGTACTGTTATTGTTATTAAACCCTTTGAGATTGATGCCGCCTATAATACCCCCTATCTTGTTAAATTTGATATTCGTCAAGGGATGCAGCCCCTGCAGCTCCATGAGTTGCACGCTGCTCAAACGTGGCATGGGCATCCATGGTTCCCAGACCAATATAAAAATCCTAAAGCAAAGGACTGCTATTGGCACGGTAGGCGCGAACTGGAGCTCGTCCAGCCAGGGCCGGATTACCTTCAGCAACCCAAGCAAGAAACGACCCCAAACAAAGTAGATAAAGAATCAAACACCGAACCGCAGAAAAAGGAGGTGATGGAAATGAAATCCCAAATGCCTGAATGGTTAAAACAGCTGGTTTTACAGTTTAAAGCCGGCATTGCGCATTTTTTCATTGTCTGGGGCAACATCACGGACCTGCAGAAAAACCAGAAAGGGCATTATGTTTCCCTTGTTCAATACCTGACCGAGGTGTTTGAGCAAAGGGAGCTCATCATGTTCTATTCAATTTCCGCGGGCCTGGAGTTCGCGACCAAGGACATGGAAAAGGCGTTTCGCCAGAGATTCGTGACTCCGCCAAACCGGCCGGGCGCGAACCAGACAACCGCGGCCCAAAGCGCGGCCCAGGGCTTTCAACGGGCCATGGCCGACGCGCCGCTTGAAGAGCTCATCGGCAAGTCGCCGGACCGGGTTCTGCCGATTCTTGAAAAAGTGCTTGCCGAAGGCGCGGACATTAATCCGGAGCAAAGGACAAGCACGGCCGACCCGCTTCTTGAAAAAGCGGCCAAGGAACAAAGAAAGGCCCAGGCCTCGGGAAAAAAGGTTCTGGTCATTGACTTTGCCCACAACCTGGCGCCCAGCCAGACAGCCAATGCCAACGCGGCCGACCGCGTGAACATTGAGACCCTGGAGCGCTGGGCCAGGGACCGGCGCATCAAAGAGAGCGGCAATATCGTCATTCTGCTCACGCCCCATTCGGCAAGTTTAGCCGAAGACGTGCGCGCCAGCCACTCGGGCTCGTCCCTGATACGAGTTCCCAAACCGGGCGAGGTTGAACGCACCGCGCGGTGGATGCACTGGATAAACACCAACGGCGTGCAAATTGAGGACGGCCTGGAACCGACCACGCTCGGACGAATCACCAACGGCCTGTCTTTCCGGCAGATTGACGGCATCTACGCCATTGCCAAGGTTGAGGGACAACCCATCAGCCTGAACACGGTCAAGACTAAAAAGCAGGAAATCTTTGAATCCGAATTCGGCGACCGCATCAAGATCAAGGTTCCGCAGTTCGGCTTCCGCTATTTCGGCGGCAAGGACAATGTCAAGGAATACCTGCTTGAGGTGCGCGACAACATTCTCAAAGGAATGACGCGGCGCGCGCCCATGGGCATTTTGGCGGCCGGACCTCCGGGCACGGGCAAGACCTTTATGTTTGAGTGCTGGGCGTACGAGTGCGGCTTCAACTTCGCGGAAATCCAGAACCCGCGCGTCATGTGGGTGGGCAAGAGCGAGGAAATGCTGGAAAAAATCTTTTGCACCTTGGACGATTTGTCGCCGGTAATCGTGATTGAAGACGAAGCCGACCAGTCGGAAACGCCGCGCGATGTGCCCAACGGCGACTCGGGCGTGTCCAACCGCCTGCGCCAGATGAAGTTCCAGTACTGCTCCGACCCCAAGCGCCGCGGCAAAGTCATCTGGGTCAGGATCTCCAACCGCGACGACCTGATTGACGCGGCCTACAAGCGCAAGGGGCGAAGCGACGACAACATCGCCTTTGTCCTGCCGGACGAGGATGAGTGCGAAAAAATCTTTGAAGTCATGTTCGCGCGGTACGACATACCCACGGACATCGCCGACTTTTCCGGGTTTGCCAAAACAGCCGCGGACAAAGTCTACTGCACGGGCGCGGACATTGAGTGGATGGTGCTGGAGGCGGACAAGTACGCCGGCCGTGAAAACACGGACAAGGTCACGGAACAGCATCTGAACCAGTCAATCGACGACTGGGAAATGGATCTGGATCCGGCCGACATTGACCGCCAGACCATTCTGGCAATCCAGGGAAGCTCCAAGCGGCTCCGCCCCAAAAACTGGGAAAAGACGCTTGCTGACGCCAAAACCAGGCTGGCAAGACACGGCCAAGCGCCTGCTTCGGTTCATCCTGACCTTCAGATAAGGTTTACTGAAGAAAACTAGTCCTTTCATTTCATTTGACAGCGGGCAAGAGTTTTACACTCTTTCCTGTCCCTAGCCCGCTGTCTCTTTTTCACTCATTCTGTCATGGTGACGGAGTGAGTGAGAAAGAAAAATGCACATTCAAATTAAATAAGGAGTTAATCATGTTTATTGATGACAAATCTTTGTGCAGGATTTTTAAAGTCCTTTTCAAGGATCTGAAAAATAAAGCGGATAACGGAGAATATCCGATTTTTCCGCCCGAGAAAATAGAGATTTTACGGCGCGGCAAAATCCGCTTTGAAAGCAAGAATGGCGCCGATGACCTGAGAGAAAGCTTACGGCTTTTGGGCGTTACTATTTATCACGTGGCAACCGGCGAGTCCGAGCACAATAAAGAGTGCTATGCCATTGACGGCTATACCAAGCCGCTTGAATCAGAGCTTTGGCCCGCGCTTGACCTCATGCTTTCGGGCAATGCGTGCAGTATTCCGCAGATTGAGGACATGGCCCGGACAAGAATACAAATCGGCAAAGCCATTAAAAACGCTTTGCTCTGGCCCCTGAAAATGCTCTGGCTGGTTCTGGGCGCGATTATCGTCCGGCCGGTGCGGTTTATGTTTGGGTATTTAAAAAGACACCGCCAAACCATAAATGAGGCGGCCACGCTTATTCTGTTTCTTGCCAGCGTGGCAGAGATAGGTTTTTACCTGTGGTTTTGCTGGCCTTTTTCTTCCCTGGGTCTTTTTATCTTCACCGCAATACATGCAATAGTGGTAATTGTGCTGACGGCGCTGGCTCTACATGAAAAAATTAATTATGCTTACGGTCCGTTGCTCTTGGCCGGCATGTGTTTATATGCCGCTTCCTCCTTCATCTATATCTCGGAGGGCTCCCCCTTCATAACAACTGAAATGGGGCCGGCATATAAAATAAATGATGACCTGATCATGGTTGAACGAAAAACCGGCGAATTTACGGCGCGCCTGCCCAAGCTGGTGAATGACAAATTCCTGGCCTGGGACAAGAGGTACATCAACCACTTTAAGCACAAGGTGACTGCCGGCGTGCCCAGGCGCGGCGTGATTGAAACCGCGCTTGAACTCAACCAGGCGTTTTACCATGGTGTTGCGCTTCCGCAAACCGTGTTCAGCCTGCCGGTTAAGATTGATTACCAGATAACGGGCAGCGGCGCGTGCAATGTCCCCGGGTGTCCCAAAGGGAATTACGCGGCAATACTAAACAAATATAAAACTAGAGAACCGCTTGAACAGGAGGTGCGGAAGCAACTGCAGAAACTGAATAAGCCAATGAGCCGGCATGTGGCACAGGCGTTTGCCGAGTTCATGGCCGGTCTACGCATACTTAACCAGATTAAACCTGAGGCAATGCAAATACCAATGGTTTTTTCCGGCCTAGCTGGCAAGCTGGAACCTCAAATCATGAGTGCCCTAGAGAACCACTTCAAATCAACGTTGGATAAACAAATCCTGTCTCTTAAACAGGAGCAGGTAGAAAACCGACTGGTCCCCGCTTTCAAGCAATACCTGGAAAAATCCCTGCGCGACGAGCTCTGGACTTTAAAGATTCCTCATTTATACCTGTGGCTGAATACGGAAAAGTGGGAGGAAATTTCGGTTGACGGCCTCTTACAGTGGTACGGCTATAAAGGTCCCGAGGTCATGGCCCCGGAACAAGTTGCCGTGGAAATTGACAACGCGCACAAGGGCCCGCCTCCGGACGAATCTGTGCCCCCGGGCGGCATCAGATAGCTCCTGTCAAAAAACTACGTCCCTGCTTCTTAAGTAGGGACGCTTTTTTTTAATTCAAAAACGCCCCGTACATTATGTTGGGGCGTTTTTATTATAAAACCCTACTTATACATCAAATAAAACCGGCTGATTACCTCTTCAAAATACTGCCAATCCGCGCACTCGTACGGCCGGAAATCAAAGGTCATATTCTCGGTGCCCAAAAACCAAATCGGACAGCGGTTGCCTTCGGTATAAGCCGGATAAGTGACTTTGTATTTTTCGCCGTTGATGCCGTTTATGGTGATTTGCTCGACCTCAAGCAAAGAAACGTTCTCGCCGACCAAGGCTTCAAAGTCGCGCATGCCGTCGTATGGCCGGATGGCCATGACAGCCAAAGGCGCTTCATCTTCCAGCGTGGGATTGGGATAAATCAAAAGGTACGCGCCTTCTTGCGCCACGTGATAGCCTTGCGGATACTGGAACAAGAACCCTTTTTCATTGTCCAGATAGGTCAGCCATTGGCTTGATTCCCCGGGCGTTTCGGGCTGGGCCGCGGCTTGCTCGGACGCTTCCTGGCATTGATTAAGCTGGGCCTCAAGGCTTTGTATACGCTGTTCCAAAATCGGCGTATTATCAATATCCTGATCCAGGGTAAGCCAATAATAAGTGCCCGCGCTGACCATAAGCGCGGTTATGATAATGGCTAAAATTACCCACAAAACGGTTTTACACGACTTGGCCTTGGGCATGGGCGGCGCCGGGGGCTTGGGTATGGCATGCTCAATTGGTTCGGGCGCGGGCATGGCCGACTTAGGTTGCTCGGGCGGGACGCCATGCGTGGGCGGCGGAATTGGCCGGTCCGTGTGCTCGTTCATGTGTTCTGTCTCCATATTTTTTTAATGATTAATTACTATACATTTATTTTAGCAAAAAATTATGATTTTACCAATAAGCATAAAAAAACACTATCGCCCTACTTCTGCCAAATATTCATAATATTCCATCCGTCTCGCCAGGACGCTTGGGCGCCGTCTTTGGCGACATAATAATTTTTCAGAATTTTAAAATTATTCTGCTTGGCCAAGCGGCTAAGCTCGCCCTGCGTAAATCCGTGCAAGTATCTTGATTTTCCGATTTTGCCCCAGGGTTTTAAAATATCGCCTTTTTCAAAATCACATTGTTTGATAATTCTTTTAAGGGTATACTTGAAATGATATTTTCTGAACTTTTTTTGCCACAGATTCCAGTTGGTCATAAAAACATGGCCACCGGGTTTGAGCGCGGCGTAAATATTTTGCACGCACTTGTTCCGAAGCTCGCGCGAGGGTATGTGATGGAGCACGCCGATTAAAAATATTTTATCAAATTCTTGATTCCCGAGTTCCGGGGCGGTAATATCACCTATTTTAAAATTATATTCGGGATAATCTTGGCGCGCCAGCTTTATCAAATTTTCACTATTGTCAACGCCCAAATAATCAATCTTTTTATTCTTGAGTAAACCAATGAGCCGGCCATTGCCGCAACCGATGTCCAAGATGTTATCTCCGTTGTTGACATACGGCTCGAACAAACTCAAAATCGCCCACAGATTCTGGCGCGTGCGGGAAAAATCCCAGGCAATGACTTCATATGTTTGTTTGCCCTGCTCTAATAATTTTTGCGCAGTTTCTAATTTCATAAGCGTAAAGTTCAAAGCGTAAAGCGCAAAGTAACAGCAAAAAATTTAAAGCTTTGAGTTTTGCACTATTACTTTGCGCTTTGCGTTTTAGGCTTTGCATTAATTTTTGCACTAATTCCTATGCAAAATATAGCATCTCAAATAATTTTGGCTGCTCTAAGAAAGAAAGTCTTTGGCAAAGCGGCCTTTGACCGGCTCAAACGCAAGGTGGCCGGAGATTTTAAATCGCCTCCGCCGGCGACTTCGTGCTTGAATAAAGCATATCATAATTTGATAAAAAGCAAAAAAATCAAACCGTCAAAAGAACTGGAAGCGGTTTTGGTGCGCCGCGGAATAAGAAGCCTTTCGGGCATCGCGCCAGTTACGGTTCTGACCAAGCCGTTCCCCTGCCCGGGCAAGTGCGTGTACTGCCCGGATGAAGCGACCATGCCCAAGAGCTATCTTTCCAACGAGCCGGCGGCCACGCGCGCCCTGTATCTCAAATTCAGCCCCTTTAACCAGGTCGAGAGAAGACTCATGGCGCTTTATGACAACGGCCACCCGGTTGACAAAGTCGAATTGATTGTTAAGGGCGGCACCTGGTCGAGCTATCCGGTGTCTTATCAAAAATGGTTTATAAAAAGATGCTTTGACGCGGCCAACGCGTTTGGCGCGGAAAATAAAAAATCAAAAAATCTGACCCAGGCGCAGAAGATTAACCAAAGGGCCAAATGCCGAATCATCGGCCTGACTTTGGAAACAAGACCGGACTGCGTCACGCCCGAAGAAGCGCGGCGCATGAGAGAGCTTGGCGCGACGCGCGTGGAACTGGGCGTGCAAACGCTTGACCACGATGTGCTGGAGACGGTGCGGCGCGGCCATTACACGGATTGGATCGCCTATGCCACGCATCTTTTAAAAGACGCGGGTTTTAAAGTGGACTACCACATGATGCCCGGCCTGCCCGGTTCAACTCCAAAAAAAGACGTGCAAGTTTTCAAGCAATTGTTTGAGGATTCGCGATATCGGCCGGACATGATAAAAATTTATCCGTGCGTGCTTTTGCCCAATTCGGAATTGTATGAATGGTGGAAGCGGGGCAAGTACCGGCCGTGGCTGGAAAAAACATTGATTAACACGCTCATAAAAATAAAGAGTTTAATTCCCCGCTATGTGCGCGTGTCGCGCCTGGTGCGCGACTTCCCGACCTCCCCGATGTCCGTCCGGGCGCCCCGCTCCAACCTGCGCCAAATCATTTGGCGCGCCATGAAAAAACAAGGAAAAACCTGCCAATGTTTGCGCTGCCGCGAAGTCGGGCATAATCCTGATGTTGATATTTTAAAAATAAAACCCAAACTGTTTATTGAAAAATACAAAGCAAGCGGCGGGCAGGAATATTTCATCAGCTTTGAGGACGCCAAGCGCAAAATCGTTTTCGCGTTTTTGAGATTGAGAATTCCGTCAACCACGAATCAAGAAATAATTCACGCCCTGCCCGAGATTCAAGGCTGCGCCTTGCTGCGCGAATTGCACGTTTACGGCCAGCTCATGTCCTTGGGAAAAACCTCGCGCCAAGCGCCACAGCACCAAGGCTTGGGCAAAAAACTTTTGAAGCAAGCGGAAAAAATCGCCAAGCAAAACGGATTTAAGAAAATGGCCGTAATTTCCGGCGTCGGGGTCAGAGAGTATTATAAGAATCATGGATATAGACTCAAAAAGACTTACATGGTAAAATCTTTATAATATGAAAAATCAAAACGATAAAAAAATTATTAATTCCTTTTTTGAATGGGGCGTTCTTCGCAGGCAAAAGCATGTCGGCTGGATATTGGCCGGCGTTGAGACGCCGGACACGGTTGCCGAACATTGCTTTCGCGCCGCCCTGATTGCCTATGTCCTGGCCGTGATGGAAGGCGCCAATCCGGAAAAATGCGTCACCATGGCGCTGATTCACGATTTGCCCGAATGCCGCATCGGCGACATCCATAAAGTTACGGCAAGATATCTTTCAAAAAAACAAGCGGAAAAAACCGCCTTTAGCGAACAGATGCAAGACCTGCCCAAAGAGATTGCTGAAAAGTGGACTCAATTAAAATTGGAGCAGGAAGAAAGAAACTCGCGCGAAGGCATTGTGGTCAGAGACGCTGACTGGCTGGAGATGGCGCTCATGGCGCGGGAAAACGTGGTTAACGGATATAAAAGCTGCCAAATGTGGATTGACCGCATCCGGGCCTCGCTAGAAACCGAGTCGGCTAAAGAATTACTTGAACAAATTGATAAAGCCGACCCGTATGAATGGTGGAAAGGATTAAAGCCGCCGGTTAAAAAATTAAACTCAGTGAAGAAGAATAAACTGAAGTAAAGACGATAAATAAAAAAAGCAGCTCCGAAGCGGGCTGCTTTTAAGTTGGTCTATTCCCCCTCAAATTTCGAAGGTTCGTGCTCCATGGGGATAGGATAGTCGCCCGTAAAACAGGCGTCGCAGAAAAGTTCGCGTTCCAAACCGATGGCGCGATAAAGACCGTCCAGGCTGAGATAACCCAAGGTGTTGACCCCAAGCTTGCTGGCGATCTCGGGCACGCTCATTCTTGCGGCAATCAGCTCCTCGCGCCGTCCGGTATCAATCGCGTAAAAACACGGGCGCTTGTAAGGCGGCGAGGTTAGCAGAAGATGCACTTTCTCGGCCCGAGCCTGGCGAAGCATCTGCACAATGCGCTCGCTCGTGGTTCCGCGGACGATTGAATCCTCAACCGCAACGAGATTTTTTCCGCGGATTACCCTTTCCATGAAGTTGAGTTTAATCTGAACGGCATGTTCGCGCATAAACTGCTGCGGCTCGATAAATGAACGGCCGATGTAGCTGTTCTTGATACAGCCGCGTTCGTAAGCTATGCCCGAAGCCTTGGAATATCCCATGGCGCCGGGAAGTCCGGTGTCCGGAATCCCGATGACCATGTCCGCCTCAAGCGGATACTCGCGAAAAAGCTCTTCGCCCATGCGTTTGCGCGCTTCCTCAAGAAGCTTGTCGTAAATGATGGAGTCGGGCCGCGCAAAATAAATAAACTCAAAAATGCAAAGACTTTTTCGGCAGGCCTTCATGCCATTGACTGACCTTACGCCATTCTGGTCAAAGATTAGAATTTCCCCGGGCTCAATTTCGCGAATATATTCGGCGTTAATAACGTCAAACGCGCATGTTTCCGAAGCGACCACCCAGCCGGTATCCAGCTTGCCAAGGCTCAACGGACGAATGCCGTGCGGGTCGCGGAACGCGTACATCTTGTCGCGGGTAAGCAAACACGACGAGTAAACTCCCTGTATCTGCTCGGACATGGCGATAATTGCCTGCTCCAATGGCCCGACCCTGTTAATCAAATATTCAGCGGCAATGGTTTTTATCTTGATCTCGGCATCGTTTCCCGAAAGAATGTCAATGCCCATTTTTTCCAACCTTGCCTTTTGCTCCGGTAGATTGAGCATGTCCCCGTTATCGGCGATGGCAAAAAGTTCTTGCAGCGACTCGGCCCAATGGGGCTGCGCGTTTACCAGGGTATTCGTGCCTTTGGTTGAATATCTTGTCTGACCGATCGCGGCAAAAGGGCCGCGCTCATTAAGGTCTTGGAGCACCTCTTTGCTAAAAACCTGAATAACCGTGCCCAGGCCCTTGCGCACCTTGGGTTGGCGCACGCCGTTGGCCACGGCAATACCGGCCGCCTCCTGGCCGCGGTGTTGAAGCGCGCGCAAAGCCAGCACGGCCGCATCAATGGCGTTAACATGACCGTATATTCCAAATACTCCGCACATTTCTTGCCCTCCTTATTGTTTGATGGATTAAATGAATTTTAAGGTCCGAGATAATCAAATTAGCACATCCTTCCACAAATGGTCAACACTTTATCAACTTTTAACCCTTGACACTGCTTTTCTATTAATGTAGTCTGGAGACACTGACGTTTGAACGTTAGTAACCCAAGAAGTAAATCGGCTAGTTAAACGATTGGTAACCCCCTCGGTCTACTAATATTAACCAGCCGGTTTTTTTATAGTTAATCGGTTAATCCGTGAATCAGTTAATCGGGAATTAAAAAATCACGCCTTGCCTGATTAACCGGTCAACTGATTAACCAATTAACCGATCAACCCCATCATACTTCCCGTACTCTCACTGTGAATTCTAGCTTCTAATGCCCCACTTCCTGGGCAAGAACTTGATTAGGCGATAAGTAATTTAAAGATTTCCTGGGTCGATTATTTAGTTTTTCTTGTATAGAGTATATATAATTTTCAGTCAAATTTGAAATGTCAG
>JAHJFT010000008.1 GCA_018824325.1 Patescibacteria group bacterium | reverse complement strand
CATGGATTGCGACACGACGGGCATTGAGCCGGAAATCGCGCTTGTCAAATACAAGTGGCTGGTGGGCGGCGGAATGATGAAATTGATAAACCAAACCACGAGTCAGGCTTTGACAAAGTTGGGCTATGATTCGGACCAGGTTAAGGAGATTTTGGAATATATTGACGCCAATGACATGATTGAGGGCGCGCCGCATATTCGGGACGAGCATTTGGATATTTTTGATTGCGCGTTTCGGCCCAAGAACGGCAAGAGGAGTATCCATTATTTAGGGCACGTGAGAATGATGTCCGCGGTTCAGCCCTTTCTTTCGGGCGCGATTTCAAAAACCGTGAACATGCCCGAAGAGGCCACGCCCGAGGATATTATTGACGTGTACATGACGGCTTGGCGCGCGGGGTTAAAGGCGATTGCGGTTTATCGCGACAATTCAAAGCGCATGCAGCCGGTAACCACGTCGGTCCTAAAAAAAGAAGATAAAGAAGATAATAAGGAAGAGAGCGCGTCCCAAACAGTTCCGGAGACGCGGGGCGAAGAATACAAGCCGCGCCGCCGCCGCATGCCGGACGAGCGCCGTTCGGTGACGCATAAATTTTCCGTGGCCAATCACGAAGGCTATATCACGGTTGGGCTCTATGAGGACGGCACCGCCGGAGAGATATTTATCACCATGAGCAAAACAGGCAGTGTCATCTGTGGATTAATGGACGCGTTCGCCACCTCGGTTTCCATTGGATTGCAATACGGCGTGCCGCTCAAGGTACTGGTGAATAAATTCGCGCACATGCGCTTTGAACCATCGGGCGTGACTAATAATCCGAGCATTCGTATTGCCAAATCAATCATTGATTATATTTTTCGTTGGCTGGCAATGAAGTTTTTGCCGCCCGAAGAACAGGTTTTGGTGGGAATAAATGTACCGCAAGAAGTGCCCCAGGAGCTGGAAGAGACGGCGCCAAGTGAAGCAGTCGGGAAAATTGATGATAAAAAACAACAACTGCCTTTGGGAGGCGCGCAGTTGGGTCAGGAAGAGACGCTAATATTTGACGTACAGTCCGATGCGCCGATCTGTGATACTTGCGGCAGTATGATGGTGAGAAACGGGGCGTGCTATAAATGTTTGAACTGCGGCGCGACGAGCGGGTGTTCATAAAAAAAGATCGGTTAATCGAAGATCAAAGATCGGGAAGGAGCGTCTGATCTTTAGTCTTCGATCTTTGATCAACTATTTATTATGCGAGGATTTATTCATGTTTACACCGGGGACGGAAAAGGAAAGACGACCGCGGCAATCGGCCTGGCCATGCGCGCGGTCAAGGCGGGCAAGCGCGTGGCCATTGTTTTTTTTGACAAGGCCGGAGATTTTTATTCGGAAAGAAAATTGTTTGACGAAGAATTTGCCGGGCGCGTGGAATATTGGGTTTGTGGCCGGCCAAGATTTAATCCCGAAGAAAACAGTTTTGATTCAAGCGTCACGGAGCAGGATAAGTGGGAGGCGCGAAAAGGCATTGAGATGGTCAGGGACGTCATGGATGAGGGGCGGCACCAGGTTCTTGTTTTGGATGAAGTTAATAATGTTTTGCATCAGAATTTGGTTGAGGCGCACCAGGTGTTGGATTTAATTTCGCAAAAGCCGGAAAACATGGAATTAATTTTAACGGGCAGAAACGCGGCGCCCGAGGTCATGGAAGCGGCCGATTTGGTGACCGACATGCGGAATGTGAAGCACTATATGGAACAGGGGGTGATGGCCAGAAAAGGGATTGATTATTGAATTTTTCAAAAAATAAAGAAGTATTTTGGAGAACAAAAACAGCTGATAAGGATTAGCTGTTTTTGGTTTGCGGGCTGTGGATAAAAATAAGTTTTTGGTATTGTTTAAAATTTCAATATTTGTTAAACTTTTGCTATACCCCTACCTAGGGTATAGGTATAACCATCTTGATTATTAAATATTATAGTATGACTAAACTTAAAGAAAAATCTCTGACAAATTTTAAAAAGGCCCAAAGCCACATTGCTAAAATTATTCAGATGCTAGAAAGCAATGAATATTGCATTGACGTCATGCAGCAGAATTTGGCCGTGATTGGGCTTTTGCGATCGGCCCATCAAATGCTTATGCAAGGGCATTTGAATAGCTGTTTTAAGAAAGCTATGGGAACAACTAATGAAAAAAGAAAACAAGAAATGATAGAAGAGATCTTGAGGGTTAGCAAGCTTTCAAATAAATAAAACGGCCTTGCGCGCGTATTATGTTTAAAAAAATAAAAATTCAAATAAAAGGTATTCACTGTGCAAGCTGCAAGACCCTGATTGAAACCGAGGTAGATGTTTTGGAAGGGGTAAAGGATATTGAAGTTGATAATAAGACGGGTGAGTGCAAAATAGAGTTTGATGACGGAAAAATTTCCCAGAAGAGAATTTTTGAAACAATTGAAAAACTGAAATATAAAGTAAGTGAGGTAGCAAACAGTAAAAAATCCGGAAAAAAGATTTCTAAAAAATTAATTATTGCAGGGGTTTTATTGGTTGTATTTGTTTTGGGATATTTTGTTGTCAAATATTTTGGCCTTTTGGAAATTCTCGCCAAATTGAATGAACAGAAAATAGGCTACTGGTTGATTTTGTTGATTGGTATTTTAGCAAGCTTTCACTGTGTCGGTATGTGTGGGGGGTTGGTAGTTGCGTATACGGCCAAACATCACGCCGGTAATCAAGAAAAGAAAACCAAAACATCTTTGCCCCATTTACAATACAATTTGGGCCGTATGATTTCCTATACTACTATTGGTGCGATTATTGGCGGCTTTGGTTCTTTTTTTGGCATTAATCCGACCTTTACCGGCGTGATTACTTTGGTAGCCGGAGTTTTTATGGTCTTGATGGGACTCTCTTTGCTTACAAGATTTAAATGGCTGGATAAGATAAGGCTTCGAACCCCGTCTTTTATTGCACGATTCTTATATGGCGAGCGCCATTCGAAAAAGCCCAAGGGGCCATTTATTATTGGACTCTTAAACGGTTTTATGCCGTGCGGTCCTTTGCAGGCAATGCAGCTTTATGCCTTGGCTTCGGGAAGTATTTTAAGCGGCGCCTTATCCATGGGGATCTATGCGCTGGGAACAGTGCCCCTGATGTTTGGCTTTGGCAGCTTTATTTCTTTAATAAGCCAGGAAAGAATTAAGCAAGTAATGAAATTTTCCGGTGTTGTGGTGATAATTTTGGGATTGTTTATGTTTAATCGGGGTTTGGTTAATTTTGGCGTAGGTTTCCGTGGTTTTATTCACAGTGATGCCACTAGCCAGACCGAGTATTTAGTGACTGGTGATGTTGAAGAACATCAGGTTGTTGAAATGGATTTGACTTATCGAGGTTATTCCCCCAATATTTTGTATGTTAAGAAAGATGTTCCTGTGCGCTGGGTTATTAATGTCAAACAAATGTCGGGCTGTACTGATGAGATTATTATGCCGGAATACGATATTAAAAGATCACTTGAATACGGGGAAAATATTATTGAATTTGTTCCCACGAGATTGGGAGAAATCAAGTTTAGCTGTTGGATGCAGATGGTCTGGGGAAAATTCGTGGTAATAGAAAAAGACACAGAGCCGTCTTCTCAAAATTTATATCAAGAATCCATTGATTTACCACAGGGTAGTCCATGCGGAGGTTCGGGTTCGTGCGGAGGAGGCTGCGGCGTGCCAACTTGCGGTTGCCGAAGCCGGATTAGACAAACTGATTAATTTTAATAATATGATCAAAAAACTAATTTTAAGAATTTCCGGGATGCACCCCGCACTATAAACTCACTTCCCGCCTACGCTTTCGCTTCGCTCGGACTCCGGCGGACAGGCCGCTCGTTCAAGTGCGGGGCAAGTTGCGCTTTATTCTTAAATTTTTACAATATGGATCACAATATTAAAAAAATCATATTTAAAATTTCCGGAATGCATTGTGCTTCCTGTTCTGTCAATATTGAAAGCGTTCTCAAAAAAGAAAAAGGAGTTTCTGAGGTCAATGTAAATTTTGCTTCAGAAAAAGCAAGTGTAGAATTTAATCCCCAGGAAATCAGTTTTGGAAAGATTCAAGAATTAATCCAAAAATTGGGGTATAAAAGCGAAGAAGAAGATTTTCAAGAAGAGATGGCTGATCATCATAAGCATGAAGAAATAAAAGTGTTAAAGAAAAGGTTTATTGCTGTTTTGGTTTTGGGTTTACCCCTTATCTATATGGTCATGGGCGGAATAATTGGTCTGCCAATGCCGAAATTTTTAGTAACATATAATATTCACATTCAATTCGTTCTATCAACAGCCGTGATTTTAGTAAGTTTTAAACTTTGGAAGTCTGGGTTTAAAAATTTAATAAAGTTAAGGCCGGACATGGATTCTTTGATTTTTATTGGTACGGCCTCGGCTTATTTTTACAGTCTTATTGTTTCAATTTCTTTTTTGTTGAATATATTAAAATCGTATCCTCACCTGTACTACGAAAGCGCTGTTTTTATTCTTATTTTTATCACCATGGGTAAATATCTGGAGGTACTTACCAAGGGCAAGACCGGTGAAGCGATTAAAAAATTAATTGGGCTACAGCCAAAATTTGCAACTATTATTAAAAATGGAAAAGAGATAAAAATTCCAATTTCTGACGTTAAGGTAGGTGATATTGTTTTGGTTAAGCCGGGTGAGAAGATTCCGGTCGACGGCATAGTTATAGATGGATACTCGGGCGTGGATGAGAAAGCAATTACCGGTGAGAGTATTCCGGTTGAAAAAAACAAGGGCGACGAAGTTATCGGGGCAACAATTAATAAAACCGGTGTTTTGAAATTTAATGCTACAAAAGTCGGCGGAGATACAATGCTGGCTCAGATTATTAAAACAGTGGAAGACGCCATGGGTTCCAAAGCGCCGATACAGCTTTTAGCCGATAGGGTGTCACTTTATTTTGTACCGGTTGTAATGGGTATAGCTGTATTGGCTTTTATTGCATGGCTAATTGTGGGCCAAACTTTTGTCTTTGCTTTAACAATTTTCGTGACCGTACTTATTATTGCTTGTCCTTGCGCCCTGGGGCTGGCAACACCAACGGCGGTGATGATGGGGACCGGCCTTGCCGCCCAAAATGGAATTTTGATTAAACGCAGTAGCGCTTTGGAGATTGCCAAAAAAATAAATGTTGTTATTTTTGATAAAACCGGGACTTTAACAAAGGGCGAGCCCGAGGTTACGGATATTATTAAAGTTTCAAACAGTAAATCCGAGGAAGAAATTTTACGTTTGGCGGCATCAATAGAAAAGGGCTCTGAGCATCCTCTGGCGCAGGCAATAGTAAATCGCGCTAAGGAAGAAAAGATTATTTTATCGGACGTTCAGAATTTTGAAGCAATACCAGGTAAAGGCGTTATGGCGAATTTTGAAGGAACCAAGGTTTTATTAGGCACAAGATTATTAATGAGTGATAATAAAATTGATCCAAGCCCTGTTGAAAAAGACATGTTAAGATTGGAAGAGCGGGGTAAGACTTCAATAATTCTAGCTCAAGACGGTAGCATTATCGGCCTAGTTGCTGTAGCCGATACTTTGAAAGAGTATTCCAAGCAGGCGGTGGATATGTTGCGGAAAATGGGTAAACAGACAGCAATAATAACCGGTGATAATGAACGCGTGGGCCAGGCAATTGCTAGCTATGTTGGTATTGACAAGGTGTTGGCCCAAGTCCTTCCACAAGAAAAGTCAGCGGAAATAAAAAAACTGCAGGAGCAGGGAAATGTGGTAGCAATGGTGGGTGATGGCATTAATGACGCGCCAGCCTTGGCTCAAGCCGATCTGGGCATTGCCTTGGGCTCGGGTACGGATATAGCCATGGAAACCGGAGAAATAATTTTGATTAAAGATGATTTGCGGGATGTGGTAACAACAATAGATTTGAGTAAATATACTTTAAGAAAAATAAAACAAAATCTTTTTTGGGCCTTTTTTTACAACAGCGTTGGCATTCCTGTTGCCGCGGGAATCTTGTATCCGTTTATCGGCTGGCTTCTGAATCCAACAATTGCCGCCGCGGCCATGGCTTTTTCTTCAGTCAGCGTTGTTTTAAATGCGCTTTTAATGAGGGGGCATAAAAGAAGCCAGTAAAAGAGATTCTAGCATCAACGCGTTGCAGTGGGTGGATGAATAAAAAATCGCCGAAATGGCGATTTTTTAAACCTAATTTTGATTAACAAATATTTTTATTACATTATGTATTTAGATTATTTTATGCATTAAGGCAAAAGCAGTAGTTTTATGCCGACCAGTAAAAGAAAAACCGCAATAACAGTTCGGAATTTTTTTTGTGGGATTTTCTTTAATACGCGTTGGGCAATTTTTGCTCCTAAAAACGAGGCCGGAATAAATATAATTAAACCCCATGGGAAAAGCAATAAGAGAACCGGAACCATTATGGTTGAAGTGCCAAACCCGGTAAGTGTGCCAATGGCGCTGGCAATGATGGTAAGAAAAGCGATGTAGATGATTTCCATGTTTAAATTATATCAAAAAATCGCTCATTGAGCGATTTGTATGGTTGATACTGTCATCACGTGTTGAAGTGACGATGAACTTTACTCTACTAATGGAGCTTGTGGTGATGATTTTTTCTTAGATGCATTTATAATTTGTTTTCGCTCTTGGTCATCAATTGGACAATTATCGCAGCGGTACTCGCCGCATAAAACCGAATAACCGCCGTCCGGGAGCACAATTCGTTCTCCGCATTTGCTACAATGGGTCGGTTCGAATGCTGGCGGATTTTCTAGTTTGGCAAAGTTATATTCATTCGTGCCATACCATACATACATTTCCAGCTCGTGTTCAAAGTCAGCGCGGCATTGTTTGCACGTTTTCCAATCTCCATTATGCTCTTCGGACGCATGAGATCCGCATAATGTGAACCGCCGATGATTGCGCGAACAACTATTTCTAGCGTACGAAAAAAGTACGTAATCACCTTCATCGTCGCAAATCCAATTTCCGCAACACTGGGTTTTTGTGAGTTTTTTTCGCGCTCTTCCGCATAATCCGCAGGCGTGCTTAATGGTTCTTTTTGTCTTCTTTGATTTTTTTGGCATAGAAATATAGAAAATGGTCGGGGCGAGAGGACTCTCCGCCTGAGGCGGACCCGCTTCCGGCGGGGAACTTGTTTTTTTCCGTCGGGGCGCCTTAGTCATGCAGGGAATTAATAGAAGTTGGTCGGGCTGGCGGGATTTGAACCCGCGATCTCATCGTCCCGAACGATGCGCCTTAGCCACTAGGCCACAGCCCGATTAATTTGACTAAATTCTATCATTTTTGTAAGATTAAGTCAAGATTTTTTGCTAAAGTAAAACAAAAAATCAAGAAATCGAGAAACCAAAAAATCAAATTCCCCTCATAACCCCTCATAACCCTTTATCACCCCTCATCACCCATTAAAATTATGACAGATTTATTTGATAACAAATTAGAACAAAATTTGGCGTCCAGCGCTCCATTGGCTGACCGCATGAGGTCAAGGGATCTTGCTGAATTTTATGGGCAGGAACATTTGGTGGGTGAGGGCAAGATACTGCGTCGGCTTTTGGAGCAGGATAAGCTCGCATCAATGATTTTTTGGGGGCCGCCCGGTTCGGGCAAGACTACTTTGGCCAAAGTCATCGCCAACCAAACCAAGTCCAATTTTGTTGAGCTCTCGGCCGTAACCACGGGCATTGCTGAAGTTAGGAAGATAATTGACCGGGCGATTGAGAACAGAAAGTTTTATAACAAAGACACGATTCTATTTGTTGATGAGATTCACCGTTTCAACAAGGGCCAGCAGGACGCTTTTTTGCCGCACGTTGAGCGGGGAAATATTATCCTAATCGGCGCGACTACGGAAAATCCAAGTTTTGAAGTAAACTCGGCGCTTCTTTCACGCTGCCGGGTTTTTGTTTTGAATAAGCTTGAACCCAAATTTATTTTTAAGATTTTGACCCGGGCATTGGCGGACAAGGAAAGGGGCTTGGGTAAAATAAACATCAAGACGTCGGACGATGTTCTTTTATACTTGGCCAATATGGCTGACGGCGACGCGCGCGTGGCGTTGAACGCTGTAGAGATTGCGGTAAATTCAGCTTTAGAAAAAGACAAAAAAATGGTAAAATTGGAGATAGAAGATATTTCCCAGGCTTTGCAAAGAACGCATCTTGTTTATGACAAGACCGGGGAAGAGCATTACAATATTATCTCGGCCCTGCATAAGTCAATGCGAGGCGGCAACGCGGACGCGGCGCTTTATTGGCTTGGCCGCATGCTTGAAGGAGGGGAGGACCCGCTTTATGTGGCGCGCCGGCTTATTCGTTTCGCGTCCGAAGATGTGGGACTGGCCGATCCCGAGGCCCTGACCCAGGCGGTCAACGCCTATACGGCGGCGCATTATATCGGCATGCCTGAATGCAACGTGGTACTGGCGCAGGCGGCGGCATATTTGGCGCGCGCGCCGAAATCAAACGCGCTCTATCGCGCTTACGGCGAAATTCAAAAAGATATTAAAGAACGGGAAAATCTTCCGGTGCCGCTTCATCTTAGAAACGCGCCCACCAGGCTGATGAAGGATTTGGATTATGGAAAGGGGTATAAGTATAATCCGGATTTCGAGGGCGAGGTGGAGCAGGATTATCTTCCCGAGGAATTAAAGGGGAGAAAATATTTGGATTAGTATATAGTATTTAGTATTTAGTATTTGGTAGTTGTAAGTTGAGGGGTTCAATACTAGCTACTAGATACTAAATACTATATACGAAATTATGTCTTTAGAAAATAAAAATATATTAATGGTGGTGGCGTCTATTGGTTTTAAAGACGACGAGTGTTTTATTCCCAAGGAAATTTTTGAAAAACGCGGGGCAAACGTTAAGATCGCGTCGCTTAACACGGGCCGCGCCAAGAGCGAGCTGGGCCGGGAACTGGAAATAGATTGCGCCGTGGACACGGTTAAGCCGGCGCGTTTTGACGCGGTGGTTTTCGTGGGCGGGCCGGGCATGGTGGACTTGGTGCGCGAGCCGAGCTTTGTTGATTTGGCTCGTGATTTTTTTGACGCCGGAAAAGTGGTTGCCGCGATTTGCGTGGCGCCGGTTATTTTGGCAAAGGCGGGCGTACTTGAGGATAAAGAGGCGACCAGCTGGTCGGGCGCGGCTACTGACCTTGAGGAAGCAGGCGCTCGCTACACGGGTAAAGCGGTAACTATGGCGGATAAAGTCATCACGGCCAACGGGCCGGGCGCGTCCAAGGATTTTGCCACGGCCATCGTTAAGGCTTTGTCATGAATATGCGAAAACCGTGTCCAAACAAAAATATCAATGAGGCGGATTGTCCGTGCCCGGAAACGGATTGCGAAAATCACGGGATTTGCTGTGAATGCGTTAGATATCATAAGGAATGCGGCGACTTGCCAGCCTGCCTACGTCAAAGCTTCGGCAAGGCAGGCCTGCCTTAAAGACTGAACATGAATTATCAAGATAAAGTTTATGGAGGTGCAGAAATCAGCGAGCCCGTGCTTTTGGATGTTTTAAATTCCTCGGCGCTTCAGAGACTTAAGCACGTTAATCAATACGGCACTTGGGTTTTGGTTCGGCCGGATTTCAATACCACGCGGTTTGAGCATTCGGTCGGAGTAATGATTTTATTGAAAAAATTTGGCGCGGATTTGTCAGAGCAGATCGCCGGCCTTATTCACGATGTATCACACGCCGCTTTTTCCCACGTGGTTGATTATTTGTTCGGCCGGGAAAAGATTCAGGATTATCATGATGAGTTTTCCGAGCAGATCGTGGCAAAAACGGATTTGCCCGGTATTTTGCGAAAACACGGCTTTGACATCGGCGAACTTTTGAATGAAGATAATTTTTCCCTGCTCAAACAGCCCATGCCGGCGCTGTGCGCCGACCGTTTGGATTATTTTTTAAGAGACGGCATGGTTTTTAGGCTTTTCGACAAACAATTCAGCGAGCGCGTTTTGGGTGATGTAAAAATACTTGATAAAAAATTTATTTTTCAAAATCTGAATATTGCCCAAGAGGCGGCCGAGATGTGGTTAAAAATCGGCGAATTCATCTGGAGCAATCCGTTGCAATCAACATTTTTTCAGATCTTGGCCGACGCCATGAAGGTCGGGCTTGAGCGGGGCATAATAAGTCACGAGGATTTGTTCGGCACGGACCAGGAGTTGCTGACTAAACTGAAGGAGATTGGCTGTCAGGAGATTCTTGACCGGCTTGCCCTGATAGGGCCGGACATCAAAATCAAGCAAGTGGACGCGGATTGGGATTTTCATGTTTTTACCAAGGCGCGTTCTGTTGACCCGTGGGTGAGCCGGGCCGGAGAGATTAAGCTCTTGAGCGAGATTGTGCCGGAATTTAAAAAAAGACTGCAGGATTTTATTGAATCAAGAAAAGATGGCTATAAAATCAAGATATTAGCTGATTAGCTTCCTAGCTGATTAGCTTTTTAGCTTCTTAGGATTTGGCATGCTGGCCGTCTTAATTATTGTTTTACACTATTTATTATTTTTTCCTTTATAGGTCTTACTAAACGATCAAGTTATTACTTGAATATTATAGTTAAACCTTCAATTCTTCTAACAAGCTAATCAGCTAAAAAGCTAACAAGCTAGTAATATGCAGGATGAAAAATGGGAATACATAAAGGGCGTGGCCAAGGATAATTTTGAAATTGAGGAAGAGGGCGAGGAGGCTATTCCGGATATTCCGCGCTCAAAGCTTGAGTGGATGATTTTCAAGGGGCCGATGGGCATAGTAAAGATTGAGCGCGCGACCAGGCCGATTGTTTTGGATAAAAAGACTCTTTACTCAAAACGCATGGGCGATACCGCGGCCGTGGAATATGTGTATTCCGAAGACGAGTATTCGCATACGTTTAAAGCCTATTTGTGGCAAAACGACGATTGGAACGAGATTGACGCCAAGAACTTGAATTTGTGAGGAGCTTGGCAAATATTAAAGCAAAACGCTTTAATATTTATTATTTTAGATATTTTTTCGAGATGAGCGATTTTTATTTTTTTCATGAAAAAACAAAGAATTAAAAATTTTAACCGGCCGGAGCTGCAGATTAACGCCAAGAGTTTAAAATTAAGAGTCCTGGTTTTAATCGTCGCGGTGAGCATTTTCGCTTTGGCCATTGGGGCCAAGCTTTTTGTTTTGCAGGTTTTGGACCATGAATTTTACGAGGCCTTGGCTTCGGGCCAACATGAGATATACGAACAATTATTTCCCGAGCGCGGAGAAATTTTTTTCGGCGAGGAGAATGGAGATGAATATCACGTGGTGGCGACAAACCGGGAATATAATTTTATTTACGCCGATCCGCGCCACGTCGCGGATCCGGAAGAGTTTTTAAATCAATTGCAGGCCGTGCTTGAGTTTAGCGACGAGGAAAAGGAGGCAATGTTGGCGCGCATTTCAAATCCGAAGGATCCGTTTGAGCCGATTGCCCATCAAATAACCGATGAGGTGGCGGCGCAAATTGAGGCGCTGGAACTTGAGGGCATTGGTTTTTCCAAGGAAAGTTTTCGCTATTATCCGGAAGAGGGTTTGGGCGGGCATGTTTTGGGTTTTGTCGGCTCGGACGAGGCGGGAAATATGAGTGGCCGTTACGGAATTGAGGGACGTTTTGACGAGGAGGTGGCCGGCGAGGAAGGTTTCATCCATTCCGAGCGCAATGAGTCGGGCGTCTGGATAACGGTGGCGGATAGAAGTTTTAAGCCGGCGGTTGACGGAGCGGATGTTTATCTTACATTGGACAGAAATATTCAGTATCAGGCCTGCAAACAAATCAAAGACGCGGTTTTGAAGCATGGAGCGGACGGGGGATCTATTATTGTGATGCGCCCCACGGGTAAGATTTTGGGCATGTGTTCTTATCCTGATTTTAATCCCAATGAATATAGCGAGGTGCCGGATATCAGCGTTTTTAACAATCCGGCGATTTTTAATCAATATGAATCTGGTTCGGTTTTCAAGGCGTTTACCATGGCGGCGGCTTTGGACCAAGGAAAAGTAACGCCGCAATCCACGTACGAGGACACGGGTGAGGTGCAGATCGGCGAACACACCATCAGAAATTCCGATGACAAGGCGCATGGCACTCAAACCATGACCCAAGTGCTCGAGGAGTCTTTAAACACGGGCGCGATATTCGCCATGAGGCAAGCGGGGCAGGAAGTATTTCGTGATTATGTTGAGGCTTTCGGTTTTGGCCAAATTACCGGCATGGAGCTTGATACGGAAATGCCGGGCAATATATCAAGCTTGTGGAGTCGAGGCGAGATATACGCGGCAACCGCGTCTTTTGGCCAGGGGATTAGCGTGACTCCGCTTCAGCTGGTTGCGGCTTTTGGCGCGATCGCCAATCAGGGGGCACTTGTCAAACCGTATATAATTGATAAGATAGTTTATCCGGACGGGCGCGAGCAGGTGACCCAGGAAAAGCAAGTTCGCCAGACCATATCGCAGAGAGCGGCCGCGCTTCTTTCGGGCATGCTGGTAACCGTGGTGGAGAGCGGGCATGGTACGCGCGCCGCCGTACCCGGCTATTACGTGGCCGGCAAGACGGGCACGGCCCAGGTGCCCCGAACCGACGGTCCGGGCTATGACCCCAATATTACGATCGGTTCTTTTGCCGGTTTCGCGCCGGCGCAAAATCCGGCTTTTGTCATG